>JANXRT010000181.1 GCA_025356735.1 Acetobacteraceae bacterium
CGCATCGGCATCGACGCCCAGAACCTGCCGGATCCCGGCCACCGCCGCATCGGCGTAGCGGCCGGGATTTTCGCTCAGCAGCTTATGCGTCGTCAGTCGGCCATCCGGATCCCGCGCCACGATATCGGTGAAGGTGCCGCCGCGGTCGATCCAGAACTGCCAGCCCACCTTCAGGCGACGCCGAGCGCCCGCTTCATCGCCCGTGCGTTGCCGCGCAGGCTCTTGGCATAGCGCGCCTCGGTGTCCGCCTCGGTCTCGGCGCCGGTGGGATCGGCGTGGACCTGAAGCTCGATGCGGCAATTCTGCGCATCGACCGGCACCACCGAGACGGTCGAGCGGTAGTTCTTCATCTCCGGCCGGTCGAGCATCGTGTAGGTGTAGGAATGCTCCGAACTGTCGGCCAGGAGCTCCCGCACCGTGCGCCCCTCCGGCATCTTCAGCGTGCGCACCGGTCCTGCCGGTGTCTGCTCGGTCGTTTCGCTCTCGACGATCGGCGCCCATTTGCGAATGCCGTTGAAATCGCCAATCGTCGCCCAGACCTGCGCCGCCGGCAGGGCAACGTCCTCGCTATGTTTAACGTCCGCCATGGTTTTCTCCAGTAGAGGGGTTCAAAGGGGCGAAGGCCCCTTTGCGGGTTTGGGCAGAGCCCATGCTTACTTATTCTGCCATTCAGGCTTCCGCTTCTCGGCAAAAGCCTTGGGTCCCTCTATGTAATCCTGACTTTCCATGTTGGCCTGCTGCGCCGGATAGACCTTGCGAATGGCCTGCTCCAAGGTCGGCTCCATCATGCCCTGATACACCGCCTGCTTCGAAGCCCGCACCCCCATCGGCGAGCATTCGAGGATCATCGCCGCCCAGCGCATCGCGCCCTCGACCGCCTGGCCCTTCGGCACCACTTCGTTGACGAAGCCGAGTTCCTTACCCTCGGCAGCCGGCACCCGGCGCCCGGTCAGGATCATGCCAAGCGCTTGCTTCTGCCCGATCATGCGCGGCAGGCGGTGCACCCCGCCGGCACCGGCGATCAGACCGACGCGCGGCTCGGGCAGCGCGAAGACGGCGTTCTCACTGGCTATGATGATGTCGCAGGCGAGCGCGATCTCGAAGCCGCCGCCCATCGCGACGCCGTTGACCGCGGCGATCACCGGCTTGTTGAGGTCGTAGCGGTTGGTCAGCCCGGCAAAGCCCGATTTCACCGCCGGGCCGCGTTTGCCGGCGGCCTGTACTTTCAGGTCGTTGCCGGCTGAGAAGGCACGGTCGCCGGCGCCGGTGATGATCGCCACCCACAGGTCGTCGCGCGCCGCGAACTCGTCCCACATCGGCTCGAACTCGTGATGCGCCTCACTGTGCAGCGCGTTCATCACTTCCGGCCGGTTGATGGTGACGATGCGGATGCGGCCCTCGTCACGCACGGTCAGGTATTTGTAGTCGGTCATCGGCTTCGCTCCCCAAGCTTTCCAGGAGCCTAGCCGATCACCCCGGCCGCGCGAAATCCGGCGATGTCGTCTGGCGTATAGCCGGCGCCGTGCAGCACCGCATCGTTGTGCTCACCGACTTTCGGCGCGCGGCGAGGCGTCACCTTGTCCTGCCCGGCAAGCCAGAACGGGCTGCTGACGGTCATCAGGGAGGCATTCTCGAACGGCACCAGCACGCCCGCGGCGAACGCCTGGTCATCGGTCGCCACGTCCTCGATCCTGGCGACGATGCCGAAGATCAGCCCGGCGGCGTCGAGCCGCGCCGCCCAATCGGAAAAGTCGCGCGTTGCCATCCTCTCGTCGAGCTGCGCGGTCAAAGCGTGCGGATCGGCATCGTTGAGGTCGCCGCCGACAACCGCGGAAAAGCGTTGCCACCGATCGCCGGTCGGAAGGATCGACAGGATGATCCAGCGGCCGTCGCGGCAGCAATAATGGTTGCGGGTCGGGAACGGCGCTTCGGTGCGCGCCGGCTGCACGACGACCGGCTCGCCGCAAAGCTGCTGCTGCACCGAGCAGCTGTTGGCCCACAGCCCATTGGCCAGCAGCGACGATCCGACCAGCAGGCCGCGCCCGGTCTTCTCGCGCTGGTACAGCCCCGTGACGATCGCGCCATACAGCGCCATCGCCGAGGGATGGTCGCCCATACCCGGCAGCGACCGCGCCGGCGTCGCGTCCGGCCCGGACCGCACCAGGTCCATCAGCCCGGAGCGTGCCCACCAGGCGGTGACGTCGAAGCCGGGCTTGTCCGCCTCCGGCCCAATTTCGCCGTAGCCGGTGAACGAGGCGTAGATCAGTCGGTCGTTCAACGGCGCCAGATCCTCATGGCGCAGACCAAGCTTGCGGCGCACCGGCGGCGGGAAGTTGGTGATGAACACGTCGGCGGTGGCGACCAGCCGGCGCAGCACCTCGCGGCCGCCGTCTGAAGAAAGATCGATTGCCAGGCTCTGCTTGTTGCGCGCGTCCATCACCCAGTTCGGCGACATCGGCGCGTCTGGGGCGCGCATCGCGATCGCGCGGTAGGGATCGCCCATGCCCGGTGGCTCGATCTTTATCACCTCGGCGCCGAAGTCGGACATGACCGTCGCCGCGGCAGGGCCGGCGATGTAACTCGCGCAGTCGATCACGCGCAGCCCGTCAAAGATGCGTCCGGCCATTAGCCTCACTCCCAAATCAGCTTCGCGCCGCCATGCGCGGCAGCCCGGCCTGGCGCTCGCCCAACATCGCGATCACCACCGTGCCCAGCATGAACAGCGCCGAGGCGCCGAACACCCAGCGCGGATCGCCGCGATCCATGATCCAGCCGAACAGGATCGGGCTGACCGTGCCGCCGATGTTGAAGCCGGTGGTGACGATGCCGAACACCCGGCCGGCTGCACCTGGGGGTGCCGCGCGCCGCACCAGCATGTCGCGCGACGGCGAGATCATGCCCGACAGAAATCCGGCCGCCGCCATCAGAAAGGCGACCACGATGGCGCCCGGGCTGAACAGCGCGATCCACAGCACCAGCAGCGCCGTGACCGCGAAGCAGCCGGCGGCGAGGTCGCCATGGCGGCGCGTGACGTCGGCCGCGAACCCACCCGCCAGCACGCCGAACGCGCTGGCCAGCAGAAATGCCGTCAACGCGACGTTGGCCGCCTGCAGCCCGATGCCGTAGCCGGCGTTGAGCGCCGCGGCGGCGTAGGACTGGATGCCGCCCGCCGACAGGCTGAGCAGGGTGAAGAACACCGTCAGGCTCAGGATCGCCGGCGACCATATCTTCACGCGAACCGGGGCTGCCGCCTCCCCTCGCGCCTGCGCCGGTTTGGTATCGAGATCACGGGCGACGATCAACGGCAGCACCGCCAGCAGCCCGACGAGCCCGGCTGCGATCAGCGCCATCTGCACGCCCGCCCGGCTGGCGATCAGCAGCATCATCGCCGGCGCGATGGCGGTGCCGAGATAGCCAGCGAAGGTGTGGATCGAGAAGGCGCGGCCGATCCGCGCCTCATCCACGCGGGCGTTGAGGATCGCATAGTCGGCCGGGTGATAGACGCAGTTGGCCACCCCGGCGACCGCGGCCGCGACCAGCATCCACAGGTAGTTCGGAAAGAAGCCGATCGAGGTATAGGCGGCGCTGCCCAGGCACAGCCCGCCGATCAGCACGCGGCGCGAACCGACGCGATCGACCAGATAGCCCATCGGCGTCTGGGTCAGCGCCGAGACCACGTTGAACAAGGTCAGCGCCAGGCCAAGCTCGACATAGCCGACGCCGAACTTCTGCTTCAGCAGCGGGAACAGCGGCGGTAGCACCAGGTAATGCAGGTGGCTGACGAGATGCGCCCCGGACACCACCGCGATGGCGCGGGTCTCGGCACGCCGCGCCGTCGATTGCGGCACCATCCCCGGTGCCACGGCCTCGCTGTTCATTGCCTGTCCCTTGTCCCGCGTCGCCAGGATGGCCCCAAGCGCATGACATTGACAATCCGGGGCGATCGCGCCGCAACCAGCACACGAATGTTGTAATGCATCTGAAATCCGTCACTATGGCGTTACATTCCGCCTGGGAGCGCCGCCGCATGACCCGCCCGCCACGTCGCCTTCCCTTGTCGCGGGCAATCCATATCCTACCGATCCTGGCGCTGCTGGCAGCCTCGATGGCACAGACCCCGGCACAGGCAAAAGATTTCAAATGGGCCAACAACGGCGACATGAGCGCCATGGACCCCTATACCCGCAACGAAACCTTCCAGCTCTCGTTCCTCGCCAACATCTACGAGCCGTTGATCCGCCGCGACGCCAACCTTGCCCTCGAACCGGCGCTGGCCCTCAAATGGGAGATGACCAGCCCGACCGTGTGGCGCTTCGCGCTGCGCCCTGGCGTCAAGTGGCAGGACGGCACCGACTTCACCGCCGACGACGTGGTGTTTTCCGCGGGCCGCCTCAGCAACCCGAATTCGGTGCTGAAATCCGTCCTCGCACCGGTTGAACAGGTCCGCAAGATCGACAACCTCACGGTCGAGTTCGAAACCGCGCGGCCCGATCCAATCTTCCCGCAGGAGATCACCACCTGGGTGATGATGAGCCGCGCCTGGTGCGAGAAGAACAATGCGGTCGAGCCGATAAACCTCGGCGCCACCGGCGCCGGCGAGAACTTCGCCATCCGCAACACGATGGGTACCGGACCGTTCCGCCTGGTGCTGCGCGAGCCGGACCGCCGCACCATCGTCGAGCCCAATCCAGGCTGGTGGGACAAGCCACAGCACAATCTGGGCCGCGTCGAGCTCGATATCGTCTCCAACGCCGCGACCCGGGTCGCGGCGCTGCTGTCGGGCGACGTCGACATGATCTACTCGGTGCCGCCGCAGGACGAGGCGCGCATCCGCGCCACGTCAGGGCTCAAGCTGATCGTCGGGCCGGAGTTGCGCACCATCTTCCTCGGCATGGACCAGTCGCGCGACGTGCTGCTGCATTCCTCCGTCACCGGCCGCAACCCGCTGAAGGACGCGCGGGTGCGCGAGGCCTTCGCGCTGGCCATCGACGAGGAGGCGATCGCCGCGCGGATCATGCGCGGCCAGGCGCACCCGACCTGGCAGATGTGGGGCCCGGGCGTGAACGGCTACGATGCCGCGCTGGACGTCCGCCCGAAGACCGATCCGGTCCGCGCCCGCGCCCTGATGGCCGAGGCCGGCTACGGCGAAGGCTTCTCGCTGCAGATGGATTGCCCCAACGACCGCTACGAGAACGACGAGGCGATCTGCACCAGCATCGCCGCCATGATGGCCCGCATCGGCGTCAAGATCGACCTCCTGGCGCAGACCAAGGCCAAGTATTTCAACAAGATCAACCAGCCTAACTTCGATACCGACTTCTACATGCTGGGCTGGACGCCCAACACCTACGACGCGCAGAACGTGCTCTACAACCTGGTCGCGACCCGCGTCCTGCCGCGCGGCGAGGTCAACAACGGCGGCTACTCCAATCCCCTCATCGATGCGCTGACCGAGCAGATGGTGGTCGAGACCGACACCGCCAAACGCACCGAGATGATCCACGAGGCGGCACGGCTGGTGCAAAAGGATTTCGGCTACATTCCACTGCACCAGCAGGTCATCGCCTGGGCGGCCAAATCCAACATCGAGCTAGTGCAGATGGCCGACAACTACTTTCCGCTGCGGCTGGTGCGGGTGAAGTAAAGCTTGGGGCGATGCCCTTGGGCGCACCGAAAACAGAGGCGTTGAGAGCTCACTGCCTGCGGCGTTGCTGATCCGACTTGCGATGCACCGGCCGACGCACGATGCTGGGGCGGTGAACATTCTCGCCCCACCCAAGGCGCGGCTGTCGATCGAGATCGTGCATGATCTCGTCTGCCCGTGGTGCTTCCTCGGCGCGCGCCGCCTGCTGCGCACCCTGCGCCGTCGGCCGGACCTGCTGTTCGACCTCACCTGGCGGCCGTTCCTGCTCAATCCCGACATGCCGCGCGCCGGCATGTCGCGGGGCGACTACGTGATCCGCAAATTCGGCGGTGAGGACCGTGCCCGGCGGCTGTATTCGCAAATTTCCGAGGTCGGGCGCGCCGAGGGCATCCTGTTCCGCTTCGACCGGATCGAGCGCACGCCATCCTCTGTCAACGCCCACCGCCTGGCCCGCTACGCCGCCCGGTTCGGCCGCGCCGACGCGGTCGTCGAGGCGCTGTTCTCGGCCCATTTCACCGACGGCGCCGACATCAGCGACATTGGCGTGCTGGTGGCGGTCGGGCATGGCTGCGGCCTCGACGCCGACCCGGTGCGCGCCTTCCTGCAAACCGACGACGAGGTCGATCTGGTGCACGCCGACAACCTCCGCGCGCACCGGCTCGGCATCAACGGCGTGCCCTGCTTCGTCATCTCCGGCCGCCACGCCATCGCCGGCGCGCAGGAGCCCGAGGTCATCGAGCGGCTGCTGGACGTGGCGGCGGTCGAGGCGACCGAGGCCTGATACGTCGTTTCGATCGTTGCCATACACCCGGCTGAGTGGGCGATCTTCATGGAAGTGGGCACTGCTCGACGTGGCGGGGGGGGGGGTCGCGGCCTGATCTAAGCCGCCTTCGCTTCCCCAACGATCCGCGCCAGCTTGCCAAGCATCTCCTGCGCGTTCCTCAACCGGGTCGCGACATCCATCTCGCGCACCATCGACAGCTTGTGGTCAGGCCGCAGCCGCACCAAGCCGCCGCGCGTCGCCAGCCACGTGACCAGCCCCGCCGGGTTGGCGAATGCGTTACCACGGAAGCTCAGCACCATGCCCTTCGGCCCCGCCTCCAGCTTCTCGACGCCGGCCTCGCGGCAAAGCCGCTTGAGCGACACCACGGCGAGCAGGTTGGCGACCTCCTCCGGCAGCGCGCCGAACCGATCGACCAGCTCCGCGGCCAGGGCCTCGCTTTCGCCGTCCGAGCCGAGCGCGCCGATGCGGCGATACAGGCCGAGGCGCACCGGCAGGTCGCGGACGTAGGTTTCCGGGATCAGCACCGGCAGCCCAAGCCCGATGTTTGGCGTCCAGTCGCGATCATTGTTGGTGGAGCGGCCCTTGGTGCTGCGGATTTCGGCAACCGCGTCCTCCAGCATCTGCTGGTACAGCTCGATCCCGACCTCGCGGATATGCCCCGACTGCTCGTCGCCGAGCAGGTTGCCGGCGCCGCGGATGTCGAGGTCGTGCGAGGCCAGGGTGAAACCGGCACCCAGCGCATCCAGCGTCTGCATCACGGTCAGCCGCTTCTCCGCCGCCGCCGACAGCCGGTGATTGGGTGGCCAGGTCAGGTAGGCATAGCCGCGCTGCTTGCCGCGCCCGACCCGACCGCGCAGCTGGTAAAGCTGACCCAACCCGAACATATCGGCGCGATAGATCACCAGCGTGTTGACGGACGGCATATCGAGCCCACTTTCGACGATGTTGGTCGATAGCAGGATGTCGTATTTGCCGTCGCCGAACTCGGTCATCACGCGCTCAAGCTCGGTCGGTGCCAAGCGCCCGTGCGCCTGGATCATGCGCGCGTCGGGCACGATTTGCGCCAGCCGCTCAGCCATGCAGCCAAGGTCCTCGATCCGCGGCACGACGCAGAACACCTGGCCGCCACGAAAACGCTCGCGCTGCAGGGCCTCGCGGATCACCAGCCCATCGAACGGCATGATAAAGGTCCGCACCGCCAGCCGATCGACGGGGGGCGTCGCGATGATACTCATCTCGCGCACCCCGGTCAGCGCCAGCTGCAAGGTGCGCGGAATGGGGGTCGCGGTGAGCGTCAGCACGTGCACGTCGGACTTGATCGCCTTCAGCCGCTCCTTGTGGGAAACGCCGAAATGCTGCTCCTCGTCCACAACCAGCAGCCCGAGATCGGCAAAGATGGTGGATTTCGCCAGCAGCGCATGGGTGCCGACGACGATGTTGACCGAGCCGTCGGCGATGCCGCGGCGGGTTTCGACTGCTTCCTTCGCCGTAACCATGCGCGAGAGCTGCGCGACCTTGATTGGCAGACCCTCAAAGCGTGCAGAGAACGTCCGGAAATGCTGGCGCGACAGCAGGGTGGTTGGAACCACAATCGCCACCTGGGCGCCCGACATGGCGGCGACAAAGGCGGCGCGCAGCGCAACCTCGGTCTTGCCGAAGCCGACATCGCCGCAGATCAGCCGGTCCATCGGCCGGCCGGAGGCCATGTCCTCCAGCACGTCGGCGATGGCGCGGGATTGATCGTCCGTTTCGGCAAACGGAAAGCGCGAGCAGAACTCGTCGAAGCTGCCCTCTGGCGCCGCCATGATCTCGGCATCGCGGATTTGGCGGGCAGCGGCGATCTGGATCAGCTGGCCCGCCATATCGCGGATGCGCTGCTTCATCCGGGCTTTTCGGTTCTGCCAGCCGGCGCCGCCAAGCCTGTCGAGCGCGACGCCATCGGTCTCGCTGCCATAGCGCGACAGCAACTCGATGTTCTCGACGGGAAGGAAAAGCTTCTCGCCGCCATCGTAGATCAGCCGCAGGCAGTCATGCGGCGCGCCGGTGACCTCCAGCGTGGTCAGCCCGTCATACCGGCCAATGCCGTATTCCTGGTGCACCACCAGGTCGCCGCCGGCGATCTCGGTGGCTTCGGCGATGAACTGGTCGGCGCGTTTGCGGCGGCGCGCCGGGCGCGAGATGCGCTCGCCGAGCAGGTCCTGCTCGCTGACCAGCGCCAGCTTCTCGGCACCGAAGCGCGCGACGAAGCCGCGCTCGATGCCGAGCACCACGACGGAAACCACCGCGGGCTTGCGTCGCCGTGCCTCGGCCCAGCCGTCGTCAGGCTGCAGGTCGCGAAAACCATGTTCGTTGAGAAGGTGGGCGATGCGGTCGCGTGAGCCGCGGGTCCAGGCGGCGATCACCAGGCGGCGGCCCTCGCCGCGCCACCTCTCGGCCTGGGCACGCAACTGCTCGAACACGTTGATGCCGGGTCCCGCCGCGGACGCCGCGAAAACCGGGCCGGCACGGCCGCCGCCGTCGATCCCCTCGGCGCCATCGGGCTTGACGAACGGGCTGAAGCTGAAGCACGGCGAGCCGGCGAGCATCCGGTCCCAGCCGTCGCGGTCCAGGTACAGCATCTCCGACGGGATCGGCCGATACGGCACCTCGCCGTCGCGCGGCACCGCGCGGCGTGCCGAGACATGGTCGGCGATCATCTCCAGCCGGGCGGCCAGCACGTCGTCGGCCTGATGATCGAGGCTGATCGAGGCGCCCGGCACGTAGTCGAGCAGCGTTTCCATGCGCTCATGGAACAGCGGCACCCAGTGCTCCATGCCGGGATACTTCCGCCCGTCGGAGATCGACAGGTAGATCGGGTCGGAGGCCGCATCGCCGCCGAACAGATCTCGAAATTCGGTGCGGAACCGCGCGATGCTGGCCGGGTCCAGCGGCACCTCGGAAACCGGGCGAAGCGTCAGCGCATCCAGCTTGCCGGCGCTGCGCTGGGTAGTCGGGTCGAACGCCCGGATGCTTTCGATCTGGTCGCCGAACAGGTCCAGCCGCACCGGATCGGGCTCGCCAGCCGGAAAGATGTCGATGATGCCGCCGCGCACGGCGTATTCGCCCGGCTCCATCACCGTCCCGGCACGCCCGTATCCGTTGGCTTCCAGGAACGTCGAAAGCTTCTCAGGCGTGACCGTGCCGCCGGTCCGCAAATCGAGGCTGGCACCGCGGAACACGCTGGCCGGCGGTACGCGCTGGACCAGCGCATTGACCGTGGTCAGCAGGATGCGCGGCTTGCCCGACGGATCAAGCAGCCGGGCCAGGGTGGCGATCCTTTCGGACACCAGCGCCGGATTGGGCGACACGCGGTCATACGGCAAGCAATCCCAGGCCGGAAACCGCAGCACCTCGACCTCGGGGGCGAAGAAGCCGATCGCCTCGGCCAGATGCGACATGCGCTGGTCATCGCGCGCGACGTGCAGTACCGGCCCCGAAAACTCCGCCCGCCGGCGGGCGAGCAGGAAGGC
>JANXRT010000089.1 GCA_025356735.1 Acetobacteraceae bacterium
GCGACGCGCTGATCGAGATCGCCGTCGCTGAGCATCCGTTCTTCAGCCGTGACGGTGACGACATCGTGCTTGACCTGCCGATCACCTTGCAGGAAGCGGTGCTGGGCGCCAGCGTCACGGTGCCGACCATCACCGGACCAATCAACCTGAAGATTCCGCCGGGGTCGCGTTCAGGCAACAAGCTGCGGCTGCGTGGCCGCGGCATCGGCCACGATGCCGAGCATCGCGGCCACCAGCAGATCGTGCTGCAGGTGGTGCTGCCAGCGGAACCGGAGCCGGCGCTGGCCGATTTCCTGAAGGATTGGGAGCCCACCCATCCGTTCGACCCGCGAGAAAACCTCAAATCATGATGCGGCTGCAGGCTGTCGTGATGCTGTTCTCCGATCTTGATCCCGGCGAGCTGGCCGCCTGGATCGAGCGCCGGTGGGTGCGGCCCGAGCCAGCCGGCGAGGATTTCCTGTTCCAGGATATCGACGTGGCCCGCGTGCGCCTGGTTTACGATCTACGCCGCGCCATGGCGGTCGAGGAGGAAACGGTGCCGCTGGTGCTGTCGCTGCTCGATCAGGTTTTTGAACTCCGCGCCACGATCACCGCGATCTCCGGCGCGTTGGACGCCCAGCCGGCGGCCCGCGAGGTGATCCGCGACGCGCTGGTCAAGCGGCACTAGAGCCCACTCCGATCCAAGTGGATCGGCCTGAGCTCTAGCTTCTCAGCAAGAGCGAGCATCTTTATCCGACGGGTGATCCCGATTAGTCGGATGATGCTTTAGACCCGCGGCACATTCGCCAGATCGCCCTTGACGTGCCGGGCGAAGATGTCGAACAGACAGCGCGTGACCGGGCCGACCTTTCCGTCGCCGACCTTGGCGCCATCCAGCCGGACAATTGGTTTGACGAAGCTGCTGGCGCTGGAGATGAACATCTCCCGCGCGCCACGCAGCTCGGACTCGGAAAACATGGTTTCCGACACGACGATCCGCTCACTGCCAAGCAACGCCAGCAGTGCATCGCGGGTGCAGCCGGGTAGGATGGAGTGGTCGAGGAACCGGGTTCGTAGCACCCCTTGTGCATCGACGATCCAGACGCTTGTCGAGGACCCTTCGGTAACGTTGCCGTCGGCGTCGATCAGGATCGCCTCATAAGCGCCAGCCTCGCGCGCCGCCTGCTTGGCGAGCACGTTGGCGAGCAGGCCGACGGTTTTGATGTCGCACCTTGCCCATCGCTGATCTGGGTGGGTGATGGCGTTGGTCGCCCATTTCTCGACATTCATCGGATAAGGCGGCAGGCGCCGCACCGTCACCACCATCGCCGGTGCAATGGCCTTGAGCGGAAAGGAATGGTCACGCCGCGACACACCGCGGGTGACCTGCATGTACAAGATGCCGTCGCGGACCCGGTTGCGCCGCGCGACTTCGGAAAGTACGTGCAGCATGGCGTCGCGGCCCATCGGCGGGGTCACACGGATTTCTCCCAGGCTGCGTTCCAGCCGCGCCATGTGCCGGTCGCAGTCGATGAACCGGCCCTGATACAGATGAACAACCTCATAGACGCCGTCGGCGAACTGGTAGCCGCGATCCTCGATGTTCACCGCCGCCTCGCGCTGCGCCAGATAGCGGCCGTTGACGTAGGCGATCCGGCTCATTGTCTTTTACCCGCCTTGGCCTTGATGATCGCCGCCAGGTCGCCGACGCTGTGCAGCGCCTCGATCTCGGCGCTGTTCAGCCGGATGCCGAATTTTGTCTCGGTCGCAACGATCAGGTTGAGATGGTTGAAGCTGTCCCAACCCTCGATGTCCGCGGCCGTGGTTTGCGGCGTCAGCACGATATCGTCATCCCCGAACAATTCCCGGAACAGCTCGGTCAGCGCCTGGTGGATGTCGGCCTCGGTCAAATCACTGGCCCTCCGCGATGGTCATGAAAATATCGGTGGGCGTGTAGTGCCGCAGTTCGAGCACATCAAGCCGTCGGCCCACCTGATCAACCGACTCGTGATCGACCGGCGAGAAGCCAAGTTTTTCGTAGTGCCGCTCGACCATCCTGTTCCTGGCGGTCGGCATGTAGCAGCCGAGCAGGCGCGTCGCACCCACTGCCGCGGCCTGCTCGGCGATCACCGCGAGCGTGGCGTTCTCGACATGCCGGCCGAGCACGCGGCAGCTCATCAGCCAGGCATCCAGCATCAGCTCGGCTCGTTCGATCCTGTGGGCGATGACGATGGCGATGATGCCGTTGTCGCCGAACCGGTCGGTCAGGCGAAACTGCAGGCCGAAGCCGTGGGGGTCGTCCATCACCGCGCGCACGTCGGCTTCGGTGTAGCGCCGCGTCGTCAGGTTGAACTGGTTGGTCTTGTTGATAAGCTGGACGATGCGGGGCAGCCCGGCAGGATCGAACCGACGCCACAGCAGCCGCATTTCCAATCCACGCAGGTAGCCCGGCAGGTCGGTCGCGCCGGCGGCGGATGAAATCCGTTCCGCATTGGCCTGATACTGGTCCCCGCGCGCGCGATCTTCCGCCGTCAGACCAAGGCTTTCGAAATAACCGGCCGCCGCCAGCGTGGCCGGATACAGCGCCGGATCGTCGCCGATTTCGGGAACCGCCACCATCGGCAACGTGCTGCGCACCAGGTCGCGCTCGAACGGGTTGTCGTCGAGGAAAACCATTGAATCCAACCCGATATTCAACTGCCGCGCGATATCGCGAAGGTTGGCCGGCTTGTCGTTCCAGTTGGCTACGAAGCAGGCGATGTCACTGAGCCTCAACACCATTTCAGGATGCTGCTGGAACGCGGCGCGGGCGATCGCCGGATCGTTCTTCGAGCACACCGCGAGTATGATGCCGCGGCCGGCAAGATCGCGAGCGAAGGTTTGCACATCGGAGAACGACTCGCCGAGCGCGCTACCCGGCCCCAGCACGATGCCGTCCAGGCCGTCATCGCCGATCGTGCCGCCCCAGATCGTGTTGTCGAGGTCCAGCACCAGGCACTTGAAGCTTCTTCCCAGCCGGGCGGCGATCAGCCGGGCAACCAGATCACCGTAGATCGGCGCCTGGGCGGGCGTGACTTCCTGCTTGGCGCGATGCCACAGCGCGCGGTCGTGCCATGCCGCCAGCCCCTTCGTTGCCGCCTGATCATCAATCGCCAGCAGATCGACGCCCTCGTCGTCGGCCAACCCGCGCAGCCGGGAGTTGAGCCGGTTGACCATGGCATGGCGCGAGCCGGGCAGCCGATGCTCATTGCCGCCGAGCAGCGCCGGAAATACCGGCAGCACGGTTTGTTGCAGTATCGGGCAGCGAAATTCCTTGCGTGCCAGGTTCCAGCAATGCACCAGATGCGCGGCGGTCTCGTCCTGCGCCGCCGCCGGGTCCTGGGTCGGATGCACGCCTCGAAGCAGGTGGGCGGCATCCATCACGAACAACACGGCGTTCGGCGAGAAGCGACGCAGTCCCGAGCCCGGTTCGGAAAGCTCCTGCAGATACTGGCCGTAATCCGGCTCGTAGGTCGTCAGCCAAATACCTCGGCGCAGGGCTCCGATACGGATCGCCGGCAGAAGGTGGCCGACGGTGGAGGATCCAAGCACCGCCAGGCGCACCGGCGCTGTAGCGAGACCCTGTGGCGGCGCCGCGAACAGCGCCCGCAGCGAACGATCAAGGCGCAGCGTACGGACGAAATCTATCCGCGTGTTCGCAAGCCCGACCAACTCGTCCCAAGAACCGCGATCGTGGTCGATCTGCTTCAATCGCACGGAAAAATCCGGCGCCGTGGGCAGCCAGTAAAGATCGCGCCCGTCCTGCATTTGCCTAGGCGGCCAAGGCTGCCCGGACCGCGGCCAATGCATCCTCCGCGCGGTCGCCCCGCGGGCCGCCGGCCTGCGCCAGGTCCGGCCGCCCGCCGCCGCCCTTGCCGCCGACCGCGACGCTGGCGGCCCGCACCAGCTCGACCGCGCTGAACCGTCCGGTAAGGTCCGAGGAGACGCCGACCACGATGCTGGCCTTGCCCTCGGCGGTGGAAACCAGCGCCACCACGCCGGTTTCGATCTGCTTGCCGATCGTCTCGGCCAGGCCTTTCAAATCGCGGGCGGGGATTTCACCGAGGTTGCGCGCCGCCAGCTTGACGCCGTTGACCTCCTCGATCTCCGAGGCGGTGTCGCCGGTGGCCAGCTTGCGCTGCAACTCCCCGACCATGCGCTCCAACCGGCGCCGGTCCTCGATCAGGGTGGCAACCCGGTCCGGCACCTCGGCCGGGCTGGTGCGCAACACCGCCGCCGTTTCACTGAGGCGCCGGTCGCCCTCGGCGACAAGCGCCAGCGCGGCCTCGCCGGTCACCGCCTCGATCCGGCGCACGCCGGCGCTGACGCCGCCTTCGGAGACAATCTTGAACAGCCCGATATCTCCGGTGCGGCGGACATGAGTGCCGCCGCACAGCTCGATCGAGTAAGCCGGCTTGTGGCCCTCGCCGGTGCCCATCGCCACTACCCGGACCTCGTCGCCGTATTTCTCGCCGAACAGCGCCATGGCACCCTCGGCGACGGCGGCCTCTGGGGTCATCAGCCGCGTCGTGACCTCGGTGTTCTCGCGGATCCGCGCGTTGACCTCGCGCTCGATCCAGGCGAGCTCGTCGGCCGTCACCGGTCGCGGCTGGCTGACGTCGAAGCGCAGCCGGTCGGCGGCGTTCAGGCTGCCCTTCTGGGCGACATGGGTGCCGAGCTTGCGCCGCATCGCCTCGTGCAGCAGGTGGGTGGCGGAATGATGCGCCCGGACCGAACCACGCCAGACCGGATCGACCGTCGCCACAACGGGCGTATGAAGTTCAACCGTACCGTCTTCCACTCGACCAATATGAATAATCAAGTCGCCAAGTTTCTTCTGCGTGTCAGTAACTATAATTCGTAAGCCGTTCGCGCCTATGATTGTCCCCGTATCGCCGACCTGACCGCCGCTTTCCGCATAAAATGGCGTCTGATTCAATACGAGGGCGACTTCGCTACCAGGTCCGAGGCTATCAACAGAAGCACTAACCGTATTTACGGCAGCCATAATCTCCGCTTCCGCCGTTTCAGTCGAATAGCCAAGGAACTCGGTCCCGCCGACACGTTCCCTTATGTCAAACCAAACCCTCTCGACCGCGGCATCGCCCGTCCCCGCCCAGGCGGCACGGGCCCGGGTGCGCTGCTCGGCCATCGCCGTCTGGAAGCCGGTGACATCGACCTCCCTGCCCTCCTCGCGCAACGCATCCTGGGTCAGATCAAGCGGAAAGCCGTATGTATCGTACAGTCGGAACGCAACATCGCCCGGTAGCGCCTGGGCCTCGCCAAGCTTGCCGGTCTCCTCGGACAGCAGGTGCAGGCCGCGCTCCAGCATCGCCTTGAACCGCGTCTCCTCCAGCTCCAGCGTCTCCATGATCAGCCGCTCGGACCGCGCCAGCTCCGGGTAGGCCGCCGCCATCTGACGCACCAGCGCCGGCACCAGCCGGAAGATCACCGGTTCGCGCGTACCCATCCGGTGCGCGTGGCGCATGGCGCGGCGCATGATCCGGCGCAGCACGTAGCCGCGACCTTCGTTCGACGGCAGCACGCCATCGGCCATCAAAAAGGAAGAGCTTCGAAGATGGTCGGCGATCACGCGGTGGCTGACCTTGAACGGCCCGTCCGGTGCCTGCCCGGTGGCCTCCGCACTGGCCAGGATCAGCGCGCGGAACGTGTCGGTGTCATAATTGTCGTGCTTGCCCTGGAGGATCGCGGCGAACCGCTCCAGCCCTAGCCCGGTGTCGATCGAGGGCCGCGGCAAAGGGGTGCGGGTGCCCGGCGGCCCCTCCTCGAATTGCATAAACACCAGGTTCCAGATTTCGATGAACCGGTCGCCATCCTCGTCGACGCTGCCCGGCGGGCCACCGGGGATCGCGGCGCCATGGTCATAGAAAATCTCGGAACAGGGCCCGCACGGCCCGGTATCGCCCATCCGCCAGAAATTATCCGACGTTGCGATCCGGATGATCCTATCCTCCGGCAGGCCGGCGATCCTCTTCCACAGCGCCGCCGCATCGTCATCCTCGCTATAGACGGTGACCAGCAGCTTTTCCTTCGGCAACGCGAAATCCCGCGTCAGCAGCGTCCAGGCATGCTCGATCGCCTGCTCCTTGAAGTAGTCGCCAAAGCTGAAATTGCCGAGCATCTCGAAGAACGTATGGTGGCGCGCGGTGTAGCCGACATTGTCTAGGTCGTTGTGCTTGCCGCCGGCGCGAACGCATTTCTGTGCCGATGCCGCGCGTAAATAAGGCCGCTTCTCCTGGCCGGTGAACACGTTCTTGAACTGCACCATGCCGCTGTTGACGAATAGCAGGGTCGGATCGTTGCGCGGCACCAGCGGCGAGCTCTCGACCACCTGATGGCCGTTGGCGGCAAAATAATCGAGGAAGGTGGCGCGGATGTCGTTGCTGCTCGCCATGGCTTGTATCTGTGACCTCGATCTTAGCAATAAGCCAGGATGGGGCGCTGCCCCAGACCCCGCCAGAGGCAGGGCCCCTGGACCCCATCCTTTAAGTGTCTACCCTTTGGCGGTCCAGGGCGGAGGGAAATCTTGCGCCGGCGTCCAATCCAGGGCCAAGCTCCCGATCCGGCATTCATCCAAGAAACGCCGGGCCAAGAAACGCCGAGCCAAGAAACGCCGGGGAGCAAAGCGCCATGCCGCCGAACGCCAGCCTTGCCCATCTGCCGTTGACACTTCGCAACATCCGCGCCCTGGCACCCGACGGCACCCCGCCGCCTGACGCACCGGACTGGATCTGGCAGATCGACCACCCCTATCTGCACGGTCAGTTCGCGCCGACATCGCGCGAATACGACGCCGACGACCTAGTGGTGGAGGGCGACCTGCCCGCCGACCTCTACGGCGCCTATGTCCTCAACGGCCCGTCGCAGCGCTTCGCCCCGCCTAACAAGTACCACTACTACGACGGCGACGCGATGCTGCGCGCGATCTATTTCCGCGATGGCAAGGCCAGCTTCCGCCAACGCTGGATACGCAACGAGGCCTTCGTCGCCGAGGACATCGCCGGCCGCGCGATCTGGCCCGGCCTCGCAGGACCCTACAACTTCGCCCTACTCGGATCGCCGATCAAGGACAGCTCCAACACCGACGTCGTGCTCTACGCCGGCAAGCTGCTGTCGCTCTGGTACATGGCCGGCCAGCCCTACGCGATCGACCCGCTGACGCTCGAGACCTTGGGCCGCGAGCAGTTCTCCGGTGGCCTCCGCCACAGCCTTTCGGCACACAGCAAGACCGACCCGCGCACCGGCGAGCTGTTCTGGTTCACTTACGCCAACACCCCGCCCTATATGCGCTACGGCGTCGCCAGCGCTAACGGCGAGCTGGTCCACGACATCGCGATCGACCTGCCCGGCCCGCGCTCGCCGCATGACCTTGGCCTCACCGAGCACTACGCCATCCTGCACGACCTGCCGCTGTTCCAGGACGCCGAGCTGCTGCGCACCCGCAATCGCCGCGTCATCCGCTTCCACCGCAATGTCCCGGCCCGGTTCGGCGTCATCCCGCGTCGTGGCCAAGCCGATGAAATCCGCTGGTTCGAGGCCGAGCCTTGCTACCTGCTGCACGTCATCAACTGCTGGGAGGAAGGCGACTGGGTGCACCAGCTCGGCTGCCGCATTCCCAACCCGGAGCGCCCGGTCGATCCCGAGGACGGTGCCCTCGGCAACGTGCTCGCCTATCGCCGCCGCATCCACGAGCTCTATCGCTGGTCGTTCAACCTGCGCACCAACGAGGTCCGCGAAGGCCGCATCGACGACGCCAACACGGAGTTTCCGCGTATCAATCCAAACCGGCTAGGCCGCCGTTCTCATCTATCCTTTAACCAGTTGCTGCCGGTACCCGGCACCGAGGGCCTGTCCGGCCGGTGCCAGACCTTCGATGCGCTGATTCGCTACGATACCGATACCGGTGCCAGCCAGCTTTACACATACGGCGACGGCATCCACGGCAACGAAGCCCCGGTTGCGCCCCGCCGCGGCGCCGGGCCGGAGGCGCCCGAGGACGACGCCTATGTTCTGACCTTCGTCACCGATACCAACGACTGGTCGTCGGCCTGCCTGGTGTTCGATGCCGCCGACATCAGCCGCGGCCCGCGCGCCCGGGTGCGCATACCGCACCGCATCTCGGCAGGGTTCCATTGCGCCTGGCTGCCGGGCGATCAGATCTTCACGTAGGCTGGTTTTAGCTTTTTCAGCCTATCGGAGTTTTCGGACGCGGAATCGGACAGGCGCCGGCAAGCACGTCGCCTGCTTCGGCCTCGGCGATCGTCTGCGCATCGACATCGGTTTGGAACGTCGCGTGGAAGCGGTTGACCATGTTGCTCAACCCGACGGTCATGCACAGGTCGATAATCTGGCGCGGCGTGAAATGCTGCTCCAACGCGCCGTAGGTGGCGGCGTCGATCGGCTGAAGCCTGGTGGATTTCTGCGCATAGATCACGACAGCCGTTTCCGCCGCGTCGTAGATGCCACCCGGCGGGCAATCGTCGGCCAAGTGCCGCATCTGGTCTTCCGTCAGTCCGACACCCCGACCGAGCGTCGTATGAGTGGGAATTCAGTAGAAGCAGTTGTTGACGACCGTCGCGGTCAAATAGGCCAGCTCGGCGTGCTTGGGGGTCAGTGTGGTCTCGCCGCGATAGACCGTGTTGGCAAGGCCGGTGAAGGCTCGCGCTGCCTCGGTCCGGTTAGCCATGGCGCGGTAGATGTTGACCACACGACCACGTGCTTTTCCGACGTCGCGCAGGAAAGCCCTTGTTTCCTCGGACAGGCCAGGATCGTCTTCCTGCAACAACGCAATGCGCGCCATACTTCTCTCCTCAGATCGTTGACTGAGGGCACATTAGGCACGATGCGAGGATGCGACAATCGAAGGCTGCTACCGCCGGTAGGGCAGCGGCAGCAATTCGCGGATCGGCAGCTTCACCAGTCCGCCTGGCGTGGGCAGGATCACCAACGCCGCCGGGCTGTAGTCGAAGATCATCTCGCGGCAGGCGCCACAGGGCGATACCACGGCACGGTTCCGGTCATCCTCGTCGGGCTTCGGATGGCGCATGGCGACGGCGGTGCCGATGGTGCCGTCCCCCTCCATAACGGCGCGGCCGAGTGCCACGGCTTCGGCACAGACGGACAGCCGGCCAACGGTCGTGCCAAGGTGGATGCCAGTCCAGATACGACCGTCACGGGAACGGATCGCGGCCGCCACGGTGTGCCAGAACGGCTTGTAATGCCGCAGCAGCACCGCCTCGGCGGCAGCGATCAGTTCAGCGTCGAGATCCGTCAGCTCAAGCGTGACGGGAAAGGAATCATTCAGCCGCTTCGGCCTCCTCGCCGGGCTCCGGCTCCGCCAGCATGGTGTTGGCGACCACCCCGGCCTGATCGCGCACCTTGCGTTCGATCGCTGCCGCCACCTCCTTGTTATCGCGCAGGAACTGCTTGGCGTTCTCGCGGCCCTGACCGATGCGTTGGCTGTCATGGCTGTACCAGGCACCCGACTTCTCGACCACGCCGGCCTTGACGCCGAGATCGACCAGCTCTCCGACCTTGCTGATGCCCTCGCCGTACATGATGTCGAACTCGACCTGGCGGAACGGCGGCGCCAGCTTGTTCTTGACCACTTTCACCCGGGTCTGGTTGCCCACCATTTCCTCGCGATCCTTGATCTGGCCGATACGGCGGATTTCCAGTCGGACCGAGGCATAAAACTTCAGCGCGTTGCCGCCGGTGGTGGTCTCGGGGTTGCCGAACATCACACCGATCTTCATGCGAATCTGGTTGAGGAAGATCAGCGTCGTCTTGCTGCGCGACACGCTGCCGGTCAGCTTCCGAAGCGCCTGGCTCATCAGCCTGGCATGCAGGCCCATGTGGCTGTCGCCCATCTCGCCCTCGAGCTCGGCGCGCGGCACCAGGGCGGCGACGCTGTCGATCACCAGCACGTCGATCGCGCCCGAGCGCACCAGCGTGTCGCAGATCTCCAGCGCCTGCTCGCCGGCGTCCGGCTGGCTGATCAGCAGGTTGTCGACATCGACGCCTAGCTTGCGCGCATAGATCGGATCCAGCGCATGTTCGGCGTCGATGAAGGCGCAGGTGCCGCCAAGCTTCTGCGCCTCGGCGATCGCATGCAGCGCCAGGGTGGTCTTGCCGGAACTCTCCGGGCCGTAGATCTCAAGGATGCGCCCGCGCGGGAGACCGCCGATGCCGAGCGCCATATCAAGGCCGAGCGAGCCGGAGGGTATGACCTCGATCTGCTCGCCGCCGGTGCGCTGGCCCATGCGCATGATCGAGCCCTTGCCGAAGGCACGCTCGATCTGTGTCAAGGCAGCATCCAGCGCCTTGTTCTTTTCCATCGGCGGTCCCTGCTTGTCGCGCGGCGTTACGGCGGTGACGGAAGCCATTTCAAGATACTCCAGTTGAGAGCAAGGCCGACAACTCCCGCTAGGCGTGTCGCCACAGGATCGTGCAACACAAATAGCTCAAGTCGCAACGGCCTTCACCCGGTTTTTCGGCAAGCCGACATTTTAACTATTCGTTTACTATATGTTCTTCTTTACCTAAAAAAACAAGAACTAAACAAGAACTTCCTGCTCACTCTCTGAGACAATTTTCGCCAACCGGTCGGCGAGCTCCATCAAGCCATACGGCTTGGCGAGGAAGTGGATATCCTGGGCGGCGAGCCCGGCCCGCGTCACCTCGCCAGCATAGCCTGAAACCAGGATAGCCGGTAGCCGTGGCCTCGTTCGCCGCAGCGATCGCACCAAGGCGGGACCATCCAGCCCCGGCATGACGATGTCGGAAATCACCGCGGCCAACTCCTTCGATGCTCCGCCCAATGATCCCGGCGAATGGGCCCTGTCGCGGCGGGCTATCATGGCCAGAGCGGCGTCGGCCGAACTTGCCGCCAGCACGTGCCAGCCGCGCCGGGTCAGCGCTCGTTCGGCCAGGCGGCGGATGACATCTTCATCCTCGACCAGCAACACCGTGCGGCGGCGCGGCAGCGTGGCCACGGTCGGTTCCGCTTCCGCAACCACCATGCCGGCGGGCGCTGCCTCCTGCCGGTGCCGGGGCAGGTAGATGCGGAATCGCGTACCCACCCCCACCTCGCTCTCGACCGCCAGGAACCCGTCGGACTGGCGCACGATGCCATGCACGGTGGACAGCCCGAGTCCGTTGCCGCCCTGATCGCGCCGTGTCGTGAAGAACGGATCGAAGATGCGGGGCAGCACGTGAGGCGGGATGCCGGTTCCGGTGTCCTGCACCTCAACCATCACGTACCGGCCTGGCGGAATGGTCTCCGGACCCCGGGCGAGTGGCCGGTACAAGGTGATATGGCCGCTTCTCAATGTCAGGGTGCCGCCTTTGGCCATGGCGTCGCGGGCATTCAAGGCAAGGTTGAGGAGTACCTGGTCAAGCTGCGTGGGGTCGGCCCGGATCGTGCGTCCCGGCACCTGAAGATCGAGCTCGAGCCGGATTTGCCCGCCCAGCACCCGCCGCAGCAACGTCGAGAGTTCCTCGATGGCCGGGTTCACCGCGATCGCACAGGGCTGCAGGGTCTGCTGCCGTCCGAAAGCGAGCAGCTGGCGCACCAGCGCCGCGCCGCGCGTGACGCCGGCGCGGATATGGCGGGCATCCTCATGGGTGTCCGGATCCGTATCCTGGGTGTTGTCGAAAATCACTTCGGCGGCACCGCCGATCGCCGTCAGCAAATTGTTGAAATCATGCGCGATGCCGCCGGCAAGCTGGCCCACCGCCTGCATCTTCTGACCATGCGCGAGCTGTCCCTCTAGCCGCTTCTGCGCGGTGATGTCGAACAGGCGCAGGATCATTCCCGATGCGCTGCCATCCACCTCGCACAGCAAGGATGCCAAGACGTCGATCCGGTGATCGGGGTCGAGCTGGGCGGTCTGCAGCCTTGCCACGAAACAGAGGCTTCGTTGCCCATCCACGCCGAGCGACTGCAGGATGCGCCACGTCCCGCCCCGCTCCGCATCGCGAAACACCTTCATCCCGGAGGACCCGGGCGACAGGGGGATGCGGCGAGCCACCATTCGGCGCAGCTTTTCGTTGGCCCGGACGATCTTGCCCGCAAGGTCCAGCACCAGGATGCCGGCTCCGGCTTCCTCGAACAGCAGGGTGAGCAACGGGTCGAATGGTCCGGCGAGACGATCGATCAGCCGCGGCGGCGCAAGGGTCGGCCCGGACGGCTTTTCGCGGCGACGCGGAACGTCGGGGGTCATGTAGCCGATCGCCTCAGGGCGACCGTGGCATTCAGCTTCCAGACATAGGCGATGATCTCGGCGACCGCCTGGAAATGGTCGGCCGGTATGTCGGCATCCAGCTCGATCGCACACAGCGCCCGCGCGAGGACCGGGTTGG
This sequence comes from Acetobacteraceae bacterium, assembly GCA_025356735.1. GTDB lineage: Bacteria > Pseudomonadota > Alphaproteobacteria > Acetobacterales > Acetobacteraceae > PALSA-911. The sequence continues at coordinate 12,403 of JANXRT010000089.1, forward strand.
CAACCATCGGCACGCCGTGCGCGCGGGCCGCCTCGCGGATGCGCGCGGCCATGCTGTCCATGCCTTTCGCGACCACACGCGGGGCCGCGTTGGTATCGCGGTCGTAGGCCAGGGCGACCGCGTAATGGGTCGGATTGGTGATGACGACGGTGGCGCCCGGCACCGCGGCGAGCATCCGCTTGCGCGCGCGCTGCGCCCGCAGCTGACGCAACCTGGCCTTCACCCGGGGATCGCCCTCGCTGTCGCGGGCCTCGTTTCGCAGGTCCTCGCGGCTCATGCGCAGGCGCCTTGCATGGCGCAGGCGAACCCAGAACAGGTCGAACCCGGCGATTGCCGCCTGCACCGCGATCACCGCCAGCAATACCCGAAAGGCCGCATGGGCAAGCTGCGGCCCCAGGCCTGCGATCCCGACCTGCGGCAAGACCGCCAGCCGCTTCAGTTCACCCGAAACCACCATCCAGACGACAGCCCACAGGACAGCGATCTTGAGCACCGACTTCACGGCCTCGACCAGACTGTCGAGACCGAGCAGGCGGCGCAGCCCGGCAAGTGGATTGACCCGCGCGATGTCCGGCTGCAACGCCTTTAGATTGAGCAGGAATCCGGTCTGCAGCAGTGCCGGCGCCACCCCCGCGACCAGGGCGGCTGCCAGGAACGGTGCTGCCATGACCATGCCGGCCAGGCAGGCAAGCCGGATCGCCGGCATGATCTCGGCCGGGGAGTTGGCCGAAAGCGTGTCGAGCCGGCCCAGAAAGACCGCCAGCCGGGCGGTCAATTGCCCCGCCGCCGCGGGCACCGCCTGGGACAGGACAATCGCAGCCCCGACCAGGCCCGCGAGCACGGCCGCCTCGCGTGAGACCGCAAGGTTGCCCTCGTCGCGTGCCTGTTGCAGCCGACGCGGCGTCGCGGCGTGGGTACGGTCAGCCGAATCGCTTTCGCCCGCCATGCCTGGTTACGATGCTCCGGGCAATATCGAATAGGCGGAGCGCACCGCCTCCTGCCAGGTCGAGAGCAGCACCGGGATCAGCACGGCGAGCAGCGCCAGGCCGCCGAGTATCTGCGCCGGCATGGCGACGAAATAGATCTGCAACCGCGGCACCAGCCGCGCCATCAGCCCGGTCGAAAGCTGCCATACGACGCTGGCGAGGACGAACGGCGCCGATAGCTGAAGCGCCAGCGCAAACGCCGCTGAGACGGCGGCGAGGCCGGTCTGGGCAGCATCCCCAATTGGCAGCAGCGCGCCCGGCGGAACCAGCCGGTAGCTGCCGTCCAATGCCGCCAGCACGGGGACATACAGGCCGGTTGCCAGCACAACCACCGGTGCCGCCAATGCAAGCAGCCGGCCCAGCGCCGTCGCCTGCGAGCCGAGTTCAGCATCGGGCTGCAGCACGTTGGACAGGCCGAGCATGTAGGAAATGATCTGCCCGGCCACCGGCAGCGCCTGAACGATGAGGCGCGCAAGCCAGCCGAGCCACAGCCCGGTCGCGACCTCCGCCATGACCATGCCGCCAGCCGCGGCAAAGCCATCCGGCACGCCCGGCATCAGCGTCCGCGCGCCGGGCAGCAGGAGCATGACGAGGGTCAGCACCAGACCGGCGCGGACCATCGCCGGCATCTCGGCCTCACCCAGACCCGGCATCAGCATCACGGCGCAGCCGACCCGGGCCAGCACCAGCACGAAGGCGAACGCCCAATGCGGCAGCGCCGCCAGAAGCGCGGCATTGTCCGCTGTCACGAGACGCCCGCTGTCACGATACGTCCACCGTCACGAGCCGCCGACCGCAATCAGGCGATCGAACAGCTGGTGGGTGTAGTCGGTCAGGGTTGCCAGCATGAACGGACCGAGCAGCACCAGCACCAGCCCGAGCGCGATCGCCTTCGGCACGAACGCCAGCGTTGCCTCGTTGATCTGCGTGATCGCCTGCAACAGGGACACGACCAAGCCGACGCCCAGCGCCACCAGCAGAGGGGGGGCGCCGAGCTTCAGCATCACGATCATGGCTTCGCGCATTGCCGAGGCAACATCGCCCCCGGTCACCTCAAGAATACTGTCATGGTGAACCCGCCTTTTGCCAGGTCATTGATGATGTGGTGCCGAATGGCGCTAGATCGGCATGCGCATGATGTCCTGGTAGGCCTGCACCATGCGGTCGCGGATCGCCGTCGCCGACTGCATCGCCAGCTCGGCTTTCGATACCGCGGTGACAACATCGGTGAGGTTGCCGCTGCCGGAGATCGCCTCGATCGATTTGGCCTCTGCATTGTGGCCGGCATCGACCACACCCTGCACGGCCCGCTGCATCACGGCACTGAAATCGCTGGAGCCGCCGGTGCCGAACTCGCCGCGATCAACCCGGCCATAGGCGTCGGAGGCTGCCGACGGGCGGACCGCGAGAGTGACTGTTCCGCCGGGTCCGGCTGCCGGCGGAGCTATCATTTCAGCATCTCGATGGCGCGGGTCAGCATGCCGCGGCTGACCTGCATGACCGACAGGTTGGCGCTGTAGGATCGTTCGGCCTCGCGCATGTCCATCACCTCGGTGAAGCTGTTGACGTTGGGTAGCTTGACATAGCCCTCGGCATTGGCGGCGGGGTTGGCCGGGTCGTAGCGCAGTGGCAGAGCGCCGCCGTCGTGGCCGATCTGCCTGACGCGGACGGTGGCGTTGCCGAGCGCCTGGTCCATCCGGTTCTCGAACGTCACGGTCTTGCGGCGGTAGGGCTCGGCGCCCCGGGTCGAGCCCGTGCTGTCCTGGTTGGCCAGGTTCTCGGCGATCACGCGCAAGCGTGTCGTCTGCACCTCCATACCGCGCGCCGAGATCGAGAGTGCCTTCGTTAGATCCACGTCAGCCTCTTTGTCTTGGGATTGTGCATCAGGGGCGGTTCAGCATCAGCTGCGGCCCAGCGCCATTCGGAACAGGCCGAGATATTTCTTGTAGAGGCCGGTCACCAGCTCCTGCGCCGTCTCGGTGTCGGCAACCTTGGTCAATTCGTCATCGAGCGACACGGCGTTGCCGTCAGGCGCACGCTCCCGCGGTTTGGCGGGCGGCGCGAGTTCCTGGCCGGCACCGGAGAGCGGCGCCAGGTGGTTTGGCTGCGTTCGTGCCAGCGAATTGCCTGGCTGCCGCGCCAGCATCGCGGCGAACGGCAGCGTGTCGCGCGGCTGAAATTTCGGCGTGTTGGCGTTGGCGATGTTTTGCGCCAGCACCTGCTGACGCCGGTCCGCCCAGGCCAGCCGCTTCTCCGCCATCTCCAGCACGGCGATCTTCATCCGCCATCCATCCTCCCAAGGTTTGCCGACAATGCATCGTTCGCGCCAACAATGGGTTAATGCTGCCGGCGAAATCGGCGGGCGGCTGGAAAGGCTTCGGTAATCAGACGCGGCGCAGGATGCGTTCCATGGACGCAGGCCATCCGTTCGATACCGTCGCCGGATCCGCCTGCAAGCGGATGGCGTCGATGCATGCGCTCGCCATCGAGCTCACTCGAATGGTCCGGTTGGCCGGAGCCCTGGCGCAAGCCGGCCGGGAGATCGATCTGACCGGGCTGGAGCGCCGGGTCGGGCTGCTCTGCGCGCAGTCGCTGGACCTGGAACCGGCGGCCGGACGCGACATGTGCCCGAAGCTGGTTGAGCTTCGCCAGGCGATCGACACGCTTGCCGGCAGCATCCTTGCCCGACATCCCTTACCCAGTGACTGACCGCGTCGCACCCACCCCGGCAAAAGGCCGAGTATGAACCTGTCCCTTACCTCACTTACCGTGGCGCTGCCCGCGCTGGCACTGGTGCTCGTCCTGATCGGTCTGGCCGGCCGCGTCGCGCGCTGGTCTGGTCTGTCGGACAAGGCTGCCCGAAACGGCGCTGGCGGCGCTCGCCTTCGTGTCGTGGAGTCACTCCGGCTGGACCCCAAACGAAGGCTGCTGCTGCTCGCCTGCGACGGGCGGGAAGCGCTGGTGCTAGCCGGTGGCGGCCAGGATGTGCTGGTAGGCTGGCTTGCAGACACGGACAAGCACGCATGAAGCGCCGTGAAGCGGTCGAGTGCTGTGTGGTGTTCGGCATCGTCGCGATCCTCCTCTCGGCTCCGGCGGTCGGACAATCGGTCAACATCGATCTCGGAACCGCTGGGGATGCCGGTGCCACCGGCCGGCTGGTCCAGATCACGGCGCTCGTCACCGTGCTGTCGCTGGCACCGAGTCTGCTGGTGATGATGACGGCGTTCACCCGCATCGTCATCGTGTTGTCCCTGTTGCGCAGCGCGATCGGCACGCAGGGCGCGCCGCCCAACATGGTGCTGATCGGGCTCTCGTTATTTCTAACCTTCTTCGTCATGCAGCCGGTCATGGAGCAGGCCTGGACCGCCGGGCTGCTGCCGATGAGTGAGGGCCGGATCGGCAACATCGAGGGATTGCAGCAGGCGGCCGAGCCGTTCCGCCGGTTTATGACGGCCAATCTGCGGCCGAGCGACCTGCAGCTGTTTCTGGATATCGGCCACATGGCCCAACCGGCGGCGGCAGATCCGGCGCCGTGGCGCGCCGTCGCGCCTGCCTTCTTGATCGGCGAGTTGCGGCGCGCCTTCGAGATGGGTTTTCTGCTCTATCTGGCGTTCCTGGTGATCGATATGGTGGTTTCCTCGGTGCTGATGAGCCTCGGCATGATGATGCTGCCGCCGAGCGCCGTGTCGCTGCCGTTCAAGTTGATCTTCTTCGTTCTGGTCGACGGCTGGCGTCTCGTCTCAGGCAGCCTGGTGCAAAGTTTTTTATCCGAATAAGTGCTCGTTCAGCCTGGTAGATGCCGCGCGATGTAAGGCGGCAGATTGAAGGCGCCGGCATGGATCTCCGGCGTCCAGTACTGCGTGGTGCCGAGGATGCTGGCGGCTCCGGCACGGACGCGGATTTCGGCGGCCGAAATCTTGGTGAGCGTCGCATCCTTGGCCGCCCAGCCCAGCGCCATCAGGCCACCGACATAGGTCGGCACCGCCGCGACATAGACCGTCGAATGGGCAAAGAACTTGCCTCGCCGGCGCGCGCTGTCGCGCAACTCCTCAGCTTGCATCGATGGCACGCCGCATTGGTTCACGACCACGCCCGTCGGCGTCAGGATGCGGGCGCAGTTCTCATAAAATTCCTCGGTGAACAGGACCTCCCCGACGCCGACCGGATCAGTGCTGTCGACGATGATGGCGTCGTAGCTCGCATCCGGCGCCTGGCGGACATGCGCGATGCCGTCCCCAACGATGACCTCCGCGCGGGGATCGGACCAGGCGGAGCCGGAAATGGAACCCAGAAACTGTTTCGATAGCGCGATGACGTCGCCGTCGATCTCGACCATGACGGCGCGTTCCACGCCGCAATGCTGCAACACCCGGGCCAGCACCCCGCCATCGCCCGCACCGATGATCAGGACATTTCGAACGTCGCCATGGGCGAGCAGCGGCACGTGGACGAGCATCTCCTGGTAGACGAACTCATCCGCCTCGGTGATCTGGACGACGCCATCCAGGACCATCACGCGGCCATGCGAGAAGCTTTCAAAGACAACGATATCCTGGAACTTGCTGCGCACGCGCGCGAGTTCCCGCTTGACGCGAAAGCGCTGTCCCCAGTCTGGATACAACGTCTCGTTGATCCACTCATCCGTTGTCATCGGTCCAACTCCAACCAGAGATCCGCGCCGCACGCGCGCTTGCAGCCCGGATGTGGTTGCACCCGGGCCGCAAGACAGGCGAGCGAATCCCCGGTTAAATGACCAGGCCGCGCCGCTGCTCGTCGAGGTTGACCATGCTCGGCTGGAAGGCCGCCCGCAGCACGGGGATCGACAGGTACGGATCGCATTCGCCGCACATGAAGATGTCGACGGCGGCGAAGTCGCGCTCCGGCCAGGTATGGATCGATATGTGGCTCTCAGCGAGCACAACCACGCCAGACACGCCGCCATTCGGTGAGAAATGATGGAAGTGGCTGTGCAGGATCGTCGCCCCCGCCGCAATTGCGGCCGTCCGTAGCGACCGGTCGATCAGCTCGGGGTCAGCGAGATTGCTCGCCCCCCATAGGTCGACCAGCAAGTGCATCCCGGCGAATTTCACACCGTCACGTTCAACAAAATAGTCCTTTTGCGTGTCCATGACGGTTGCGCAATCGGACGGTGTCTGGTTTTCGCTCGGAAGATCCGAGACCATCCCCAGTGGGCTGAGTGCGTTCATCGCGTACCCCCTACCAGTAGACGGCCTGTTGGGCAGCCCGCCGGATGCGAGCGCCCCCTGGGGCCAAGGCCGCGGAAAATGCTGAAATAACATCGACAACGCAAGCGAATTCGGGGGCTGGCAGAACATGGCCGCATCGCGCCCGCCGCACGTTGTGGTGTGGTTCAGGGCGGGCCGGCGTGATGCTCCAGCGCCCTGAGGCCGGCGGGCAGGGTTTTCGCCATCGCCATCTCCTGGCGGGATCGTTTGAGATCGGTGGACTGCACGACCGGAACGGCGGTCAACAGGCGAAACAGATCGGCAACGGGCCCCTGCCCGGCTGTCGACAGCCTGTGGCCTCGAAGCTGCCCCAGCACGGTGCTGTCACCGGCCTGGGATGCGGCCGTTGCCAGCCGCACCAGGATCCTGGCCTGAACTTCATCCGGCATCGCGGCCATCGTCGCCGTCGCGCCGGCATAGGACAACAGGGCGGCGGTTGCCGCGGGCCAGTTGCGCGCCTGCTCGTACAGCGTAGCCTTGGCCTCCTCGATGGCGGGCGTTTCAAGCTGGGCCAACGCCGCCAATGCACCCGTAGAGTCGCCACGACGGCGACTGGCCTCGCCGAACAACAGCACGCGCTGCTCCATTAACGAAGGCGGCAGTCCTTCGGCGGAGGATGCGAACAGCGCCGCGGTGGCGCCATCGCCATCGCCCTCCTGTAGGCGCAGCCTGGCCAATGTGGCACCGAAGCCGGCACGCGCCGCACCTGGCGGCGAACCTTGAACCAGTTTTTCCAGCAACGGTCCAGCCCGTCGCGGCAGGTCGAGCGCCACAAGCCGATCTGCCAGCCTTGCCTGAAGCTCAGCATCTGGAGTGGTCCCCACCATCAAATCGGCGTTTTCATCGACCAGCGCAACGAACTCGAACGGCGGCAATTCGTGCCCGGCCGGTGGCCGCAAGGCCATCGCGAAGGCCGCTTGAAGCTGAGTCCGGAGCTCGATCTTACGCTCGGGATACAGCGTCTCGGTCTCGCGCAGCTGGTTCAGCGCCGACCGCCAGTTGCCGGTTTCCGTCCTCAACCGAGCCAGAAGCATCCTCGCCTCGAATTCGAGGTCATCGCCGCGCCAGGCATACAGGCCCGCCTCCAGCCCGGTCGCCGCCTCCTCAGGGCTAGATTTGTGCGCCGCCAGCCGCGTCTCGATCGCCAGCAGCCTGGCCCGTGCCTGGTCACGCCGATCGTGCCCCTGAGCCGCCGCGTCAAACGCTTTCAGCGCCCCGTCGATATCGCCCGCCATCCGCTTCTGCAGCCCGGTCGCGATGCGCAGCGTGGGCTCGGCAGCCAAGGTCGCCAGTGCAGGCTCGGCCGCGGCGGCCTCTCCCCCTAGGATCATGGTTTCCAGTGTCAGCGGCAGCAGCCGGCTGCGCATCTGAGCCGGATAGGCAAGCACAAGCGGCAGCGTTGCGGCGAAGCTCGCGGCCGCCTTCGGCGATCCCTCGTACTGGGTCGCATCATGAACCGCGCGCCAGTATTCGACCTCGTCGCTACCCGATAGAAGTGCATCCTCGATCGCGTCGGCTTCCGCGGTTCTTCCCGCCAGAAGCGCCGCCACCGCCGACAGGCCGGCGGCCGCGGCGTCAAGGCCGGCCTTCGGGTCTTCCTGCGCCGCGATCGACAGCATGGACTGCGCTTCGGTACCGAGCCCCAGCGCGATCGCCGCCTGCGCCGCCGCAACCCGGTGCCGGCCACGTGCCAGCACGGGCGCCGCCGCCACATCCGATAGATGGGCTTGCATCCGGCGCAGCAACTCCTCGTCACGTGCCGCCGGAAAGTCGAACCGGCGGGTCAACGAGGCTGCGTCCGCGGCGATATCGGAGGCAGCCGTCAGTGACAGCGTAAGCTCGCCGTCCTTGGCCGAACCTACGGTGTCGGACGCCGCCACGACAAAGCCGGTTGCCGAAGGCTTCAACGAAAGCCGATCGGAGATCGGCTGCACGGCGACACCGAGGACGCTCGCCAGCAGAACGAACTCGGCTGCGCGCCGATCGGTTGGAACGCCGAAGCCCGGCTGGCGCAGGGTGCCGAGCAGCAGCAGCGCTCCGGCTTCCGGGTCCGGCACGGCGACTGTCTTTCCGGGCGCCGCCACCGACAGCAGCATGCGACCGGCCTCGGTGCGGACCCGAATGGAACGGATCGGATTGCGGCGCGGGGCCTCGGGCGACAGGATCACGGCCCAATCGCCCGACGCTGAGCGGGACAGGATCGGCTCCATTCCTGGGGGCAACGGCAGCCGGATCAAAGTTGCCGCCGCGAGCAACTGCACCTGGGCGGCCGCCAGCGACTTGTCCGCGGAAAGCGCCGCCATGTCCACGGGGCGGCGCTCGTCGAAGACGAAAAGCGCCTGCCCGTCGCGGATCAGCGCTGCGGCACCGATCTCGGCGCCGAATGGAACGGTGAACCCGACTTGGCCCGGCGGCAGCGCCAGCGGAAGTGCCGCAAGATTGACCGGGCTCGCGTTTGACGGCACCGGAGTTGCCGGGTCCGGAATGTGTTCGGGCAGGACGGCGGAGGCGGGCACCGCGACGATGCTGGGCGGCTGTGCCGGCAGCGCAGGCTTTTCGAAGTGAGCGGCTGCATCCGTCGGGACTGGCTCCGGTGCAGGCTCCGGCAAGCGGATCGGCGGCCGCGAAACGGCCATACGGATGATTCGACTCGCGGGACGTGCGGAACGGCCACCGCTAGACACGGGGTTCGCCTCTGGAGGCGGCACGGACGGCGCCAGTATGGGATCGAGGATGTCGATCACCACGCGCCGGCCGATGCGGCTCGATCGTAGGTGCGCGCCGGCCGCCACCGTCATTTCCGCTCCGCCCGGCACCACGCCAAGATGTTCGACGTTGCGTGGCAACGGGGCCGCCGGTGCAATCGCCGCCGCATTCGGCAAATGCACCACGACGTGATCGCCGTCGCGAACGATGTCGTAGCGCGGAACCTCGGTGGACTCGAAGACGATGCGGCCGAAGCCGGGGTGGTTTCCGGTGCGCACCGCAACCGCCGCGATATCCGGCACCGGCATAGATTCGGCCCCGGCGGTCAGCGAGGAGCAAAGCAGCAGGCCAAGCCCGACTAGCCAGAGCCACAATCCGGCAGGTTGTCCGGGCTTGTCGCGTCGCATCAGCCGCCCTTCCCGGGGTTCGGCGCTGGCAAGAAATTGGCTTCGGAAGCTGGCCGGGTACGTAGCCTGGCAAGGCCATCGGTGATCTCCCGTGCCTTTTCCGGCAGCATCGCCGACAGGATCGGCGCGGCCTTCGCCTCCTTCATGCGGTCCATCACCGGCAGCAGCACCGCCATGTCGAGTTCGTTCAGGATGGTCGCGGCCTCGCGCGGCTTCATGCTTTGATAGATCTTCACCAATCCCTGCCAGCCGGCATCCTCGCGCTGGGCGCGGGCCGCATCCAGAGCTTCCAGCTTTTTCTGCAGGACCTGCAGCTCCTCCACGCGGGCGGTGATCTTGCGATCGGTTCCGCTCTGGATCGCCTCACGGCCGGCGAGCGCCGCCTCCCGGCTGTCGAGCTCGCGCCGCCGCTGCCTCAGCTCCAGCAGGATCGCGCGTTCGCTGTCGCTGACTGACGGCTCCGGCGGCGCCACCTTGGCTTCCGGCGCCGCCACGACATCGGCAGGCAGGCTGGCTGGCTTTTTCTCATTTGCTCCCTCATGCGCGGCGGGCTTCTTGTCGGCGTCGTGCGAGGCTGCCTGCGCGCGTGGCAGCACCGAGGTGCCAACCAATTCGCCGGCAACCCAGATCCCCCGAACCAGTACAGTGGACTTGACCGCGAGCAGCAGCGCCAGCACGGCTATCGTGGCTGGCAGCAGCCGGGGTTCCCATTTCATATTCATCCGGGTCATTTTCATTTGCGCCATCTTCATCACTCATCTGGCCGATCGCAGCGCCAGCAGCAGGTCTCGTTCCGCCTGGCTGCGGACACGCGGCGGCTTCGCCTGATCGGCGTCGGGATCAATGGCCAGGACCGCCGTCTTCGCCGGCAAGCGGGTAAGCGCGATGTCTCCACGCGGCGAAGCGACATCCATCGGCCGGCCGGCCCGAACCAGGTTGTCCAGGCGGTCGGCAAGCCTTTCTCCCCGCTCGGCCAAAAACAGGAGGTCTTCCTTCAATGCGAGGGCACCCTCGATCTGGCGCGCGATCTGCCGGCCCGCGCCATCCACCGCGCCGCGCAGCCGCTCCACCCCGGCCTCGGCCTGTTGGGTACTCGAATTGAATTCCTGCACCAGTTCCTGAAGAGCCGCACGATCGCGTTTGAGCACGCCCAGCGCACGCTCCAGCCGCACGGCATGGAACAGCGTCGCCGTCAGCAGCGCGACCAGTCCAAGCTCCAGCATCCATTGCATTCCGCCCATTCTGGCGCTCCCGATGATGGGTGATGCGAATACGCCGAGGTTGGCGGCACATCGTCAGCTTCCGGTTATCAAATTCAGCTTGTCGCGAGCTGGAGCCGCGGTGCCTCGCGCTCGATGCGCACCGCCATGCGGTTCTTGCGCCGACCGACGCGACCCTCGAACAACGAAACGGCACCGCAACGCAGCTGCACCGTGGCGCCTGGCTGCACGTCCAGCAGGATCTGGCTGCCCGGCCGGAGTGCGATGACGTCGGAAAGCCGCATCTCCTGCTCGTCGAGCACGATTTCGAGTTCCACGTCGGTACTCCACAGCTCCTCGGCGAGATGGGTCTCCCAGATCAAGTCGCGGCCGAACTTCTCGCCCATGAACTGCTGCAGCAAAAGTTCGCGCACCGGTTCCAGCGTGGCGTAAGGCAGCAGCAGCTCCATCCGGCCGCCGCGATCCTCCATGTCCACGCGCAGCCGCGACAGCACCGCGGCGTTGGACAGCCGCGAGATGGTGGCGAAGCGCGGATTGACCTCCAGCCGCTCGAACCGGAAGGTGACCGGGCATAGCGGGTCGAAGCTCGCCGACAGATCCGCCAGCACGACGTGGATCAGCCGCTCGACCAAGGTACGCTCGATCGTGGTGTAGGGGCGGCCTTCGATGCGCATCGCCGCGGTGCCCCGGCGGCCACCCAGCAGCACGTCCACGATCGAGTAGATCATTGCGCTATCGACCACCATCAACCCGTAATTGTCCCACTCGTCGGCCTTGAACACGGCCAGCATCGCGGGCAGCGGGATGGCGTTGAGGTAGTCGCCGAAGCGCAGGCTGAGGATGTTGTCGATCCCGACCTCGACGTTGTCGCTGGTGAAATTTCGAAGGCTGGTGGACATGATGCGGACTAAGCGATCGAACACGATCTCCAGCATCGGCAAGCGCTCGTATGACACTAGGCCGGAGCTGATAATCCGCTGCATGCCGGACCGGTTGTCGCTGACCGCAGGATCATCAAAGCCAAGCAGGCTGTCGATCTCGGCCTGGTTCAGCACGCGCGCCGGCGGTTCGCCGGCAGGTGCCTCGACTTCGAGGTCGGGCCCTGCCCCGCTCATTGCACCAGCAACTCGACGAACAGCACGTCGAGCACGTGCACCGGCGCCAACGCCAGCCCGGCGCGGGCGAGCAACTCGCCGCGTAGCCGGTGCGTGCCTGCGGAGCCGCGCAGCTCCTCTGGACGCATTTCGCGCATGTAGGTCTGGAACATGTCTTGCAACCGCGGCATCGAGGCCTTTACCCGCTCGACATCCTCCGCATGCGCGACCTCGATTCGGGCGCCGAGCTTAAGATAGACCGGCTTGCGGGCGTTGCCGTTGAGGTTGGTGATCATGTCGGGCAGATCGACGAAGATCGGCAGCGTCGGCTTCGTAAGGCCAGCCTCGGCGTGTTCCGTCGGCTTCATTCCAAGCAGGCTCGGCAGGATGCCGCTAAACCAAAGTCCGCCGGCGACGCCGCACAGCACCACCGGCACCAGCATCAACAGCAGCTTCTTGCCTTTCCGCGGCGGAATGGCAGCTGCATCCGGTGCGTCAGCGTTGGTCTCCGGTTCCTTCTTCTTGCTTGACATCCGAATTTTCCTGACACCGCGACGGCCCAGGCGGAACCATGGCGGCGAGACCTTAACAAAGGCTTGTGCGGAGCGGCCATCGGCCGCAGCCCAGCAATTTTGGGCCAGCCAGCCGACCGTTTCCGCCCTGTGGCCGGCACGGTTTGCCGCCCGGCGGGCCGCGTCCGTTTGGAAAGCGAGGCGCGGCCTTGCCTTGGGGCGTGGCACGCTGGTTGCGTCTTTTGGGGCAGCCCGATCGAAACCCCGAGGATGCCGACATGGAGAACATCACCACCATCGCCACTTCCCGGCTGGTCGCCCAAAGCCGGGCGATGGATGTCGCGGCGGACAACATCGCCAACGCCAACACGCCCGGCTTCAAGACCGCGCGCATGCAGTTCAGCGACTGGATCGTCCGCCAGGGCGCCACCACGCCGCCGCGCGGCGGCGGCACCCTTGCCTACACGCAGGACCGCGCCACCTGGCACGATTTCCAGGCCGGACCGCTGACCCACAGCGCCAATCCGCTCGACCTCGGCATCACGGGCGAAGGCTTCTTCACCGTTGCAACTGCGCAAGGACCGGTGCTGACGCGCGCCGGAAGGTTCAGCCTTTCAGCCGGTGGCACGATCGCCAACGAAGCCGGCCATGCGCTGCTCGATACCGCCGGCCAGCCAATCCGCCTGTCGCCCGCCGACACCACGCTCACCGTCGCCGGCGACGGCACGATCAGCAGCGAGAACGGCCAGGTCGGGAAAATCGGCGTGGTGGCGCCGGCCGACCCGATGCGGCTGCAGGCCCAGGGCAGCGCCGGCTTCCGATCCGGTTCCGCCACCGCGCCGGTCCCGCTGCCCTCGATCGTCCAGGGTGCCGTCGAGGACTCCAACGTCCAGCCGCTGCAGGAGATGGTGCGGATGATGAACGGGCTTCGGGAGTTCCAGTTCGTCACCCAGATGGTCGAGGGCGAGGACCAGCGCCAGCAATCGGCAATCGACAAAATTCTTCAGCGCCGCGGCTGATCCATTCGACACACCTAAAAGGAAAACACATGCGATCGCTCGATATCGCCGGCACCGGCATGCAGGCGCAGCAGACCAACGTTGAGGTCATCTCCAACAACATCGCCAACATGACGACCACCGGCTTTAAGCGGCGGCGGGCCGAGTTCCAGGACCTGATCTACCAGAATCTCCGCCGCGTCGGCTCCAGCAGCTCCGACACCGGAACTGTGGTGCCGGCCGGCGCGCAGGTCGGCCTCGGCGTGCGCACCGCCGCGATCTACCGCATCGGCGAGCAGGGCAACCTGCAGCAGACCAGCAACAGCCTGGATGTCGCGATCCAGGGCAACGGCTTCTTCCAGGTGACGCTGCCATCCGGCGAGACCGCCTACACGCGCGACGGCACGTTCGGCCTGTCACCCGACGGCACCATCGTCACCGCCGACGGCTACGTCGTGCTGCCGGCCGTGACGGTCCCGAGCAACGCGAAAGACATCACCATCAACGGCGCCGGACAGGTGCAGGTGACGCTCGACGGCCAGACCGCGCCGCAGACGGTCGGCACGCTCCAACTGGCGGTGTTCCCGAACGAGGCCGGGCTCGATGCCCAGGGCCAGAACTTGCTGCTGCAAACCGTGGCCTCGGGTGGTGCCGTCACCGGCAACCCGGCGGCACCCGGCTTCGGCAGCGTCATGCAGGGCTTCACGGAAACATCCAACGTCAATGTCGTGACCGAAATCACCAACCTGATCACCGCCCAGCGCGCCTATGAAATGAACAGCCGGGTGATCACCACCAGCGACCAGATGCTGTCCACCCTGACCAATCTGAGGTGATGCCATGCGCTGCGGTTTCGCTCTGCTCGCCTTTTTCCTTCTCGGCGCGACCGCCATTTCGGGCAGCGCCGTGGCGGCGGTGCTGCTGCGCCCGATGACCGAGCTGCGCGCGTCGGCCATCCGGCTGTCCGACCTGTTCGACGGACTTGGATCGACGCCGGACCGGCTGCTCGGTGCCGCACCTGCGCCTGGCGGACGCATCGTCGTGGAAGCTGCCCAGCTTGGCGCGATCGCCCGGCAGTTCGGGATCGAGTGGCGCCCGACCTCCGGCGCCGACCGCGCCGTGCTGGAGCGTGCCGGGCGCCTGCTGCCGCGTGAGGCGGTGCAGGATGCGGTACGTGCGGCACTGGTCGCCGCCGGCGCCGGTGCAGACTGCGACATCGACCTGCCGGG
>JANXRT010000210.1 GCA_025356735.1 Acetobacteraceae bacterium
TCTTCAAATCCTACGACGATATCCTGGACCACTGCTGCTACGCTTGGAACCGCCTCGCCAATCAACCCTGGCGGATCATGTCGCTCGGATTGCGCCACTGGGCGCATGGGTTCTGATCAACAAGTCTTGGTATAAGGCGCCACTCCAGAAACGGCAGGGAGGCGGGTCATGAGCACCAGTCGGATTTGGATCGGCGGTGCCGACAACAACGCGGGCAATCCACAGAACTGGTCGCCAACCGGAGCACCGCAGCCTGGCGATACCCTGGTGCTTCTCGATAACGGGCCGTTTCATGCCTTCACCCTGCACATCCGGGGCAACGATCTGGCCGGAAACACCTTGACCATCGGCCAAACCCGGGATTCCGGACCGGCGTTTACGCTTAATCTGTCGGACCACGCGCATGCGACGGTCCGGGCGGGCATCCTGTCCCAGGTCAAGACCAAGATAAACGTCGCGGGAACCGACACGCTGGACTTCAGCAACGTGCCGCCGCCAGGGTTCGACCCAGCCGGCGGGGGTAATTTCCAGGTCAACCTGGCGCCTCGGCGGTGATGATGGATGTCGCAATTCCCTACCGTGCCATGGCGCACAACAACGCCTGGGCGAACCACCGCCTGCTCGCCGCCTGCGCGCGGCTGGCGCCAAACGAGTTCGCCGCCAAGCGAACCGGGTTCTTTCCCAGCCTACGCGCCACGCTCAACCATATCCTGGTTATCGACCGCTTCTATGTGGACGCCATGGAGGGCAGCACGCTGGGGCCGGCAGCCTGGACGGACCGGTTGCTGCTGCACCTGTTCCAGCATCAGGTCCATCATCGCGGCCAGGCTCACGCCATGCTGAGTGGAACCTCGGTGCGTCCACCACAGCTCGACGAATTCTTCTCGGTGGATGAAGCACCTTTGCGTGCCGCCGAGTTCGCGGCGCTGGGCTGGACCGAGGCCGCGATCTGGAATGGCTCTGGCGGCGACGATTGAGCGCCAGCGGTAGTGTGTCAGGTCAGGCGCTGGAACCCATCCTCGCTCCAGCCCTCGCTGCCAGCGCCATGGCGGGTGAAAAAAGCCCTCCAGGATCGTAGCGCGCCTTCGCCGCCGGCAGCCGTGGGTAGTTTGCGCCCCAATAGGCGCGCTGCCAGTTCGGTTGGAAATAACTGCTCTCCGCCACATAGGCGCCGCTCTCCGGCGCCACCTTGCGGAGTTCGGTCATTGCCAACCCGATGCGCGCGGTGTCGCGCCGAGCCGCTTCCACGTTCGGCTCGTGGCCCAGTAGGTCAGCGAACGCCTGCGGCCCCTCGCTGGCGACGATGGGGAGCATGAAGGCCTCGGTCACCACCGGGTTGGTCGGCGTGTCCTGCACCGCCGCGATCACCTCGGCGGACGCACCGGCAAGGCCCTTCTGGAAATGCATCTCCGCGGTCCAATCCGAGGCCGCCTGCATCTTGTCGAGGCCCTGGAAGTTCATCCCGATCTGCAGCCGGTTGCGTGGCATCGCCCGCACGAGCTCACCCCGTGCGGATTGCATAAACCCGACGCGTAGAAGGTGACGAAACGGCCGAGCAGCCGGCGATAGGCATCGTCGGATCTGGCGTGGATCGTGGTCGAGACCGCGCCGAAGCTTGGCGGCAGTTCCCACGTGCGCAGTGTCAGGCGCGTGACCACGCCAAAGCTGCCGCCACCGCCGCCTTTCAATGCCCAAACAGGTCGGGCTCGCGGCACGTATTGGCAACCCTTACGGCCCCATCCGCGGTGACGACCTCCGCTTCCAGCAGCGAGGCACCCGCCGTGCCGAACGCTTTGGAATGGGTACCAAAGCCGCCGCCCTGGACTAGCCCGGCTACGCCCACTGTGCCGCATCCGCCACCCTGGACATAGCGACCGGTGTCGGATGTCACCGCCTGATAGACCGCCATCCAGGTCGCGCCCGCCCCGACCGTGACGGCTGGCACCGGCGCCATCCGTGCCTCGCAGCCCTCTGCGACAAAGGCGTCGTGGGTCGTGATCTCGTTTATCGCGCGGGTCCAGATCAACAGCCAATCCGCGGAGTTGGAGGTGCCGAGATACGAGTGCCCATCGCCCTCGATGACCAGGCGCAGGTTCTTTTCGCGGGCAAAATTCACCGCGGCGACGACCTGGCCGGTCGCGCGCGCCGCTACAGCATAGGCGCTGGGCTGCGCCGTTCAGGTATCGACCCAGCCGCAGGTTTGCGTCAGCGCTGGGTCACCGCCGATGAAGTAGGGGTTCTTGAGATCATGAAAAGGTCGCGGCAGGCCTCGCCCTTGGGTGCGGTCCGGCAGGCGGCGAGAGGCGACCGCATCGCAATGAGATTGCCTGCCACGGCTTGCCGCAAGCTTTCCCATTCGGACGCGCCGGGCCATTGAGGATCACTGGGACGGACGCGGGGCACCAAGCCGGCAGGGCCGGCGGCCACCCGTCCGGAGATGTCCAACAAGGGCAACATGGGAAGCGCCGCCATGCCCCGGAGCCGTTGCCGTCGCTGCATTGCAGTTTCCTCCCCCAGGGTATTTCAGCATCATCGTAAGGGATCTTTAGACAAGATTCTTCAGACACTTGTGGCACCGATCGGCATTGGAAGCCCTCGCCAATTCACATCCTGCCAATTCACATCCTGTGCTTACCTCCGTGTCGGCGCGACCCAATGAAGCGAGCCGCGACAAACCCGGCGCAGTTCAGACCCACCGAGACGCCATCCAACTATCCAGGTGGTTTTTGAAGCCATCGGATCGGCAGACCTAAAGCTTCGGCTTGGGTTTCCACCCAGTCACGCGCCTCCTCCTGCGAGGCGCAGGCCTGCGTTGCCGGCAAGCGTCCAACAGCCTTTCCACCATTGGGCGCCACGGCACCTTCGCCAACGAAAGCCGCCATGAACAAATCCATGTTGGTCGTCTCGATCCAGGCAAGCAGACTCCCGCTGGGCGACGTGACAGGCATTTTGTGACCCTCTTGGCAAATGGAGCTGTCGTGATCCCGTCGGGCTACGGAATGACAAGCTGCCTGCCCGTTCTGCCTCGTTCGTCAACAGCTTCGGCATCCCGAACGTTCCGATCCCGTGCAAAGGCCAGGATCGATCAGCATCGGCACAGTGGCGGGCAGCACTCTGGCCGGCCGTCATGGACATTTAACGGATCCTACGCAGCCGGTCGTTCGTAATCGGTCATGCACTACCTTGCCCTGGCGACCGACTATGACGGCACCATCGCCCATGACGGCATTGTCGACGAGACGACGATCGCCGCGCTGGAGCGGCTGCGCGCCGGTGCGCGCCGGCTGATCCTGGTGACAGGCCGGGAATTGCCGGATCTTCGCCGGGCGATGCCGCGGCTCGATCTGTTCGACCTGGTGGTGGCCGAGAACGGCGCTTTGCTCTACGACCCGGCCAACCACGAGGAGCGGCCGTTGGCGGAGCCGCCGCCGACACGCTTCGCCGAGCGCCTGCGCGAACTGGGTGTCGAGCCGCTGTCGATCGGGAAGGTCATCGTCGCCTCGTGGGAGCCGAACGAGGGCAAGGTGCTGGCGGCGATCCGCGACCTCGAGCTCGAACTGCAGATCACCTTCAACAAGGGCGCCGTCATGGTGCTGCCCGGCGGCGTCAACAAGGCGACCGGCTTGCGGGCCGCGCTGGACCGTCTTGAGATTTCCCCGCTCAACTGCGTGGGTGTCGGCGACGCTGAAAACGACCTGGCGTTCCTCGATCTATGCGGCTTGCCGGTTGCCGTCGCCAACGCTTTGCCAACCGTCAAAGAACGCGCGGCGCTGGTGACCGCAGGGGTTCGCGGCGCAGGGGTCGCGGAACTGGTGGACCGCCTGCTGGCAACCGACCTGGCGGAACTCGACGTCGCCGCCGGGCAGGACGGCGCGCGCGGACGCGTGGCGCTGGACGAGGCCGGCAAGCCGGTGCTCTTTGCGCCGCAGCGCACCAGCCTGCTGCTGACCGGCCGGTCAGGCGGCGGCAAGAGCACGCTGACCTTGGGGCTGCTGGAGCGGATCGCCGCAGCCGGCTTCCAGTGGTGCGTGCTCGACCCGGAAGGCGACTATGAGGGCATCGACGGCGCGGTGACCGAGGGCTCGGCCGAAACCGCACCGGAACCCGCGCAATTGCTCGACCTTCTGCGCAAGACCGGCAACGGCGTGGTCGCCAACCTGCTGGCCGTGCCGCTCGCCGATCGGCCGGCCTTCCTGGCCCGTCTGCTGCCGCAGCTGCTGGCGCTGCGTGCCACCGTCGGGCGGCCGCACGTGGTGATCGTGGACGAGGCGCACCACATGCTGCCGCGCGACTGGGATCCGGGCGGTGCCGCGGTGCCCGCCGACCTCGAAGGCTTCCTGTTCGTGACCACGCATCCCGATCAGCTCTCGCGCCGGGTGCTTGATTGCGTCGACCAGTTGCTCGTGGTCGGCCGGGAAGCGGGCAATGCCGTGCGGGCCTTCTGCCAGGCGCGCGACCTACCGCCGCCCGAGACCGTAGCGGAGGTGGCTGTTGGGTCAGTCCTGGTGCTGGACCCGATGCAGGGTCAGGTGCGTGAGTTGCGCAGCATTCCGGGCATTGGCGATCGTCGCCGGCATCGGCGCAAGTATGCCGAAGGCAAGCTCGGCAAGGACACCAGCTTCTACTTCCGCGGCCCCGATGGGAAGCTGAACCTGCGGGCGCACAACCTCCATCCTGTTCGTCGATCTCGGCGACGGCGTGGACGAAATCACCTGGGAGTGGCACTGCCAGCAGGGCGATTACTCCAGGTGGCTGTGCGACTGCGTCAAGGATGCCGACCTCGCGGGCGAAATCGCCGCGATCGAGCAGGGGAACGCGGAACCGGCGGAGGCTCGTCGGCAGGTCCGCGCTGCGGTGGAACAGCGCTACACCGCGCCTGGCTAAAGCCATCTACCGCTGTTGCGGCATCATTGGTTCGAGCCGGGTTTCGGGGGACGTCCTGGAAGGCTCCGCGCCGGCTAGGAAGATCATGCCGTGGCTGTGATCGAGGCCGGGGATGGGAGCGGTTTGCGCGCCGGTCTGCAGGTCAACCTGGAGTATCTCGGTGCCGGTGGCGCCGTCGAGCAGCACGTTCTCGACTACCAAACTGCCCTGCGGCATGTTGCCGTTGATCAGGCGCTGCAGCACCGGATCACCCGGTGTCGCTGGATTGGTGCAGCTGAGATAGACCTAGCCGCCGGTGAACGCCACGTCGTCATAGCCGCTGGTCGCGCTGCTCACCGCATAGTCGAGCGCCAGACCCACGCTGTTGGCCTCGGGATCGATCAGCCGCAGGCTGGAGTTGCCATCCTGGTTGACCAGCGCCCAGACCTGGCCGGTGGAAGGGGTTGACCTTCAGGCCGTCCACCGAGCCGTCGATGCTATAATTGTGCTGGATCGTGCCGGCGAGGTTGTGCTGAACGAGGGTGCTCGATCCGGAACCGCCCGTCGATGACGCACCATTGCCAAATTCCGCCCAGAGCGAACCATTGCCCAGCGTCAGCGAGTCAAGGCCGGAGGTACTCGCGGTGCCTGTCGCGAACACGGAGGCTTGGTCGATGTTGGCCATGGAACTATCCCCTGAAATCGGAGCGATCCACGACCAAGTGATCAGGTCCGTCCCGATTCATGGTTTCTTCACTTAATATATACTTCGCCGTACGTCAGGCTTTTCGTCATCCAGCAATCATGACCCCCATGGAGATGAAAGATGCGCGTATTCCTGCCTGGATTGTTGGTCGGCACCGCCCTGGCAACGGGTGCCATGGCGCAGACGCCACCGCACAACGTCATCCTGTTCGTGGCCGACGGGCTGCGCCCGACCTCGGTGACGCCGCGGGTAGCGCCGGCGATGCACGCGCTGATGCAGCGCGGGGTGCGCTTCACCAACACGCACTCGCTGTTTCCGACCTTCACCACCGCCAACGCCTCGACGATGGCGACCGGCCACCTGCTCGGCGACACCGGCGATTTCTCCAACACGATCTATTCCGGGTTCCGGGTGCCGGCTTCGGGGGGCAGCGTGACGCCGTTTCTCGAGAACGATGCGGTGCTCGGCCAGATGAACCAGCAGTTCGGCGGCAACTACCTCAACGAGGAGTCGATCGTGGCGGCGGCGCGCGCCCAGGGCTATTCCACGGCAACCATCGGCAAGGTCGGCCCGGTGCACATCTTCGACCTGACCGAACCGACCGGGCAGGTGACGATCAACATCGACGACGCGACCGGGGCAGCCACCGGCATTCCGCTGTCGGCGGAGGTGCAAGCCGCCCTGACCGCCGCCGCACTGCCGCTCGTGGCACCCGCCCGCGGCCCCAACGGCGTGTCGGGCAATGCGACCACGGCCGGCACCAAGGTCGCCAACGTCTTCCAGCAGCAGTATTTCGCCAGCGCCGCGACGGAGGTCGTGCTGCCCCTGTTCGCCAGGCGCGGCAAGCCGTTCGTCATGGTGTTCTGGTCGCGCGATCCGGACGGCACGCAGCATAACCAGGGCGACAGCCTGCTCAGCCTGACCCCCGGCATCAACGGGCCGACGTCGGTGTCGGCCGTGCACAACGCCGACAACGACCTGCAGCAGCTTCTGACCGCATTGCGCCAGCTTGGCCTTGAGCGCACCACCGATGTGATCGTCACCGCGGATCATGGCTTCTCGACCATTTCCAAGCGGAGCGCGACCTCCAGCGCGGTGCGCTACGGCTATCCGGGCGTGCCGGCAGGCCTGCTGCCGAAGGGTTTCGTCGCGATCGACCTGGCGATCGGGCTCGGGCTGAAGCTGTTTGATCCTGACGCCAACTATGCCGTGGTCGACCCGATGTCGGCCACCACCGCCAATGGCAGCACGGTGATCGGCGATGACCCGGACAACCCGCTGGTGGTGGTCGCGGCGAATGGCGGGTCGGACCTCGTCTATGTCCGCCAGGGCGACATAGCCACGCTTCAGCAGGTCGTCAGCCTTTTGAGCGGGCAGGACTACACCGGCGGCCTGTTCGTGGATGACGCATTCGGCGCCGTGGCGGGCACGCTGCCGATGAGCGCGATCGGCCTGAAAGGGTCGGCGGTCACGCCGCAGCCCTCGGTCGCGATCAGCTTCACGAACTATGACATCGGCTGCGACACGCCGACCGCCTGCGGCGTCGAGGTGGCCGATAGCGGGCTGCAACAGGGCCAGGGCATGCACGGCACCTTTGGCCGCGCCGACACGCTGATCACGATGGGTGCCGTCGGACCGGATTTCCTGCGCAACTTCGTCGATCCGGCGCCCGCCAGCAACGCCGATGTCGGGATGACGGTGGCCAGCATCCTGCATCTCGACATCCCGGCCAAGGGCAAGCTGATCGGCCGCGTGCTGTCCGAGGCGACGATCAGCGGCGTGGGCATGCCGGGCTACTCCAGCCAGACACTCGACTCGGCGCCGGACGCGAACGGCAACGTCACCCGGTTGAGCTATCAGGTTCTGGGCACGACCTATTATTTTGATGCCGCCGGTTATCCGGGGCGGACGCTGGGCTTGCAGTAAGCGTCGGCGGAGGCGCTCCGAGGCGCTTCCCCGGCGGGGTCGAGGGGCAACCTCCCCTGAGCCCTCCTAATCGTCGTCGATGCCGCCGCTGGTCTCACGCGACATGTCCAGCGTGAAGCGCAAATTGTAGCTGAACCCAGTGGCCACGTTTGGAAAATTGGCGAAGCCGACCTGTTGCCAAAGAGTGCGCTCATAAAGCACCTGGTTGAAGTCGAAGGAATAAAGCTCCTGGCGGCGCTGGCTTGCGCTGTCGGAAACGTCGCGCAGCGACACGGTCCAGCGTGTCCTGTCCAAACCGGGCTCCGTCGAATACAAGCCGCGGATTGCGCACGGCATCAGCGACAGTGAAAGCCTGTTGATGGCGGTCGCCGGATGTCGATCGAGTTCGCTCCTCGGAAGGCCGGTCGAAATGACGCCGTGATCCTGAAGCGTTTGCAGCCGTGCAAGCAACGCCACCCGGTCGACCGTCACACGGACACGGCGCGAACCCTCCGGAGTCGACGCGCCGACAACAAGGTCGAGTAACCCGGCGGCGTCCGCTTTTCCATCGTGAGCGCCGACGATGGCCTGACAGCCGGTGGACTCGGGAGGCTGGACGGCACCCGGATCATCAGGCGGCGAGGACAGCAGCGAACTTGCGAGAAGTATCATGGATGCGAGCATGCACCCTCAACAGGGAAGCTGATCCAGGGGTTCATCAGACCCTGGACGTGTCATACGACATTCATACGATCCTGAACGACGGCGGGCTGGGGGAGGACAGATATAAGCTAACATGTGCGATCCTGTCGTCGAGCACCTCCGGCCAGGCGCACGTGCGTCTGGCCGGGTGCGTGTCAGCGCACTGCGCCGGGCAGCACCGCGGTGCCTTCCTGGCGCACCGCCTTGAGGTCACGCGGATTGAACCCGAGCGCGCGCAGGATGGTCGGCGCGATCTGGCGCGTCTCGACCACATTGTCCACGACGTGAAGCTCGATGTCGGGCGCGCTTACCAGCAGGGCCACGTTGCGGTCGTCGTTGCTGAAGCCGCCATGCTCGGCGAGCTTGCTGCCGC
>JANXRT010000211.1 GCA_025356735.1 Acetobacteraceae bacterium
GCGGCCGCCGCGCGCGAGCCGAAGGACGTGCTGCTGCGCGCCAACCACGCCGGCATATTGAAGGACCTCGGCCGGCTGGACGAAGCCGAGGCCGCCTACCGCGAGGCCCTGCGGCTCGATCCAGGCAATGCGATCGTGCACTACAACCTCGGCATCCTGCTGCTGCTGGCCGGCCGGCTTGGCGAGGGTTTTTCGGAATACGCCTGGCGCTTCGCCGCCGGCGCCGTGACGGACAGGAAATTCACGCAGCCGGGATGGGCCGGCGAGGCGCTGGCTCAGCGAACCCTGCTGGTCCATGCCGAGCAGGGATTGGGCGACACCATCCAGATGGCGCGCTATCTGGCATTGCTGCCCGCCGACGGCACGGTCGTGCTGGAGGTGCCGCGCCCGCTGGTGCGCCTGCTCACCGGAATATCTCGCGCGCGCGTCATCCAATCGGGCGACGCGCTGCCGCCGTTCGATATCCATTGCCCGATAATGAGCCTGCCGGCGGCGTTCGGCACCGAATTCGGCACCATCCCCGCCGATGTTCCATACCTTGCCACCGATCCCGCCAGGGTCGCGCATTGGCGGCGCCAGGTCGCGGCCCTGCCCGGCCGCGCGGTGGGAATCGCCTGGGCGGGCAACCCGGGCGATGTGCGGCTGGACCGCAAGCGCTCGATCGCGCCCGACATGCTGGCGCCGCTGGTCGACCTCGCCGGGATATCGTTGGTGTCGCTGCAACTCGGCCGTTCCGGCGAGCTCGCCGCCTCGAAGCTGGGTCCTGTGACCCGGGACTGGACCGCCGAGCTGCAGGACATGGCCGAGACGGCGAACCTGGTCGCGGCACTGGACCTCGTGGTTGTCGTCGACACCGCCGTCGCCCACCTCGCGGGCGCGCTGGGCCGGCCGGTCTGGCTGCTGAACCGGTTCGATACTGACTGGCGCTGGGGGGTCGGACGTTCGGACAGCCTCTGGTACCCGACGCTGCGCCAGTTCCGCCAGACAATCCCCGGTGACTGGGCTGGCGTCGTGCGCGCAGTCGCCGATACCCTTGCCTAGCGGCAACCTGCCGCGTATGCCCCAGCCTTGAACGTTCTTTGAGGCTGATGTGGGGTTGAGGTGCGGCGCCGGCACGCCTTCTCTAGCTTGGTGTCCGGATCTGGCTTGGGAGTTTTGAATGCGCGACCATTCGGCGCCGGGCAACCGGCCATGGCTTGGTGACGCCGCGTGACCGAAATCGTTGCTGCCCGTCCGGCCACCCTCCCGGCGCCACCCGGGCCGCACGCGCGAAAGCCTGCCAAGGTGGGCATGCTGCTGGCGGTGCTCGGCGTCGTCTATGGCGATATCGGCACCTCGCCGCTGTATGCCTTTAAGGCCAGCATGGCGCTGTTCAAGGGAATGCCGGTCACCGACCTCGAGATCATGGGCGTGCTGTCGCTATTCTTCTGGTCGCTTATCCTCATCGTCACGATAAAATACGTCCTGCTGGTGATGCGCGCCGACAACCGTGGCGAGGGTGGCATCCTGGCGCTGATGGTGCTGGCCCAACGCGGCATCGCGGGCAGCACCCTGCGCACCGCCCTGGCGCTGATCGGCATCACCGGCGCCTGCCTGTTCTTCGGCGACGGCGTCATCACCCCGGCGATTTCCGTGCTGTCGGCGGTCGAGGGGCTGGAGATCGTGACGCCGCGCGCCACGCAATACATCCTGCCGATTTCCGCTGTCGTTATCGTCGCGTTGTTCGCCATGCAGTGGCGCGGCACCGGCAGCGTCGGGCGCGTGTTCGGGCCGATCATGACGCTGTGGTTCATCGCCATCGGGCTGCTCGGCCTTGTCGAAATCGTCCAGCATCCGTTCGTGCTGCTGGCGATCTCGCCAAGCTACGGGTTCGAGCTTTGCGCCCACCATCGCTACCTCGCCTTCATCGTGCTTGGCGCCGTGGTGCTGTGCGTGACGGGCGCGGAGGCGCTGTACGCCGATATGGGCCATTTCGGCGCCCAGCCGATCCGGCTGACCTGGATGTTCTTCGTGCTGCCGTGCCTGGTGCTCAACTATTTCGGCCAAGGCGCGCTGGTGATGTCGAACCCGGCGGCGATCGAAAATCCTTTCTTCCTACTCGGTCCGGACTGGTTGCGGCTGCCGATGGTGATCCTCGCCACCGTCGCCACGGTGATCGCCAGCCAGGCGCTGATCTCGGGCGCCTATTCAGTCACCCGCCAGTGCATGCAGCTCGGCTTCCTGCCGCGGATGACGGTGCGCCACACCTCCACCACCGAGGAGGGCCAGATTTACGTGCCCCAGGTCAACACCGCCCTGCTGCTCGGCGTGCTGATCCTGGTGTTCACCTTCCGATCGAGCGACAGCCTGGCCGCGGCCTACGGCATCGCCGTCACCGGCACCTTCCTTTGTACCTGCGTGCTGGCGCTGGTGGTGTTCCGGCGCCAGTACCACTGGTCGCGCACCGCCGCGATCACGGTGTGGGGTGGCTTCTTCGCCATCGACGGCATCTTTTTCGCAGCCAACGCGTTGAAGATCCCGGAAGGCGGCTGGGTGCCGCTCGTGCTCGGGATCGGATTGATGGCGCTGATGACGTCCTGGCATCGCGGCCGTGACTTGCTGCTGTCGCGCTGGAAGCAGGACAGCCTGTTGCTATCATCTTTCCTGGCGCGGCTGCCGCAGTCGCGCACCGTGCGGGTGCCCGGCATGGCGATCTTCCTGACCGGCAACTCGGACTATGTCCCGGCCGCGTTGCTGCACAACCTCAAGCACAACAAGGTCCTGCATGAGCGTGTGCTGTTCGTGACGGTCGAGAACCTCGATATCCCCGAGGCCGGGCCGGAGCAGCGCACCTCTGTGGTCGAGCTGGCGGCCGGTATCCACCGCGTGGTGCTGCGCTACGGCTTCATGGAAAGCCCCAACATCCCGCGTGCGCTCGAGGATCTGCGCGACACCGGCATCGCCTACGACGTCATGCAGGCGAGCTACTTCCTTGGCCGCGAGGTGCTGGTGCCCTCGATGGTGCCGCGCATGCCGCTGTGGCGGCTATGGCTGTTCCTGGTGATGGCGCGCAACGCCGTCTCGGCGACCGAGTTCTTCCGCATCCCGTCGGATCGGGTGGTGGAGCTCGGCGTGCGGGTGGCGATCTGATGGCCCATGTCCGCGCCGTGCTGGCGAGCGGCCCCGGCCTACCCGGCGGCAGCACGGCGCAGGGGCTCGACATGGTGGTGCCGTTGACGCCGCAGGGCCGCATGGACGAAGTCGCGCTGATCGCCGCCGACGCGCCGCTGCCGGCGCGCCGCTTCCGCCCGGACCGTGAGGACTGGACCGGCATGCTGGTCGCGACCGACGGCGGTTTCGCGCTGCAGAGCCAGAATTCGCGCGACGACCCGATCTGGGCGATGGAGGCGCATGTCTTCCGCCCCGGCGACTACGTCACCCTGCGCCGGCCGAGCGGCGAGGAGATGGTGTTCCGGATCGTCGCCGTCGATCCGGATTAGTTGGGGA
The DNA here is from genome assembly GCA_025356735.1 of Acetobacteraceae bacterium. GTDB lineage: Bacteria > Pseudomonadota > Alphaproteobacteria > Acetobacterales > Acetobacteraceae > PALSA-911. The sequence continues at coordinate 3,487 of JANXRT010000211.1, forward strand.
AGGCAGCATGGGGCTCTGCCCCAACCCCCGCCGGGGCAGCGCCCCGGGCCGCAACCGTTTTAGCCGAGGTGGGTTAGACTGGCTGCGACCGACGGCGCACCAGCACCGCAATGCCGCCGATGCCAGCGGCCAAGATCAGCAGCGAGCCGGGCTCGGGCACCTCGATCGTGCTCGGAGCCGGATCCGAATCGAAGGTGCCGGTGAAATCTGCCTGGAAGCCCGCAAAGAAGTCATTCGAGGCGATTGAGAGCCCTGGGTTCACCGCGCTGAAGCTTAATGCCAAATCGCGTTCGATTGTGTGGCTGAAGTTGATGAAATCTGACGTGTAGGTGATGGTCTCGTGCGCTGTGTCCGACACCAATGCCATGCTGTGAGTGGTAGTGGAGCCGTCGTTGCCGACAAAGGAAGGTCTGTTAGCGGACTTTGGCGTGACGGTGACCGTCAGCAGGTTGCTCAGCGGCGTGCCGAGCACGACCAAAGGAGTCGCCCGCGTGAAGGCGAGGGTGATGGTTTGATTGAACGGCTGGAAATCAAACCCACTGAACGATGTGGCATTTGCGGTCGTCTTCGCGGAGATGGTCAGATTTGCGCTCTGAGTACCCAGAAGCGCCGCCGGCAACATCCCGTCATAGCTCTTGTAGATAAAATCAACCGCATCGGAGGTGGTGTGGGTGGTCAACGAGCCCACTCCCCCAGACACGCTCCAATCGATGTTGACGTTGCCCGGACCATTCGCAACGTGCTCGGTGACCTGGGCGAAGGTCACGGGAGTAGCGCTTGCCGAACCCGCGGCAAGCAGGCCGAGTATCACGGAGACGGCGGAAACCATACACTTGGTTGTCGAAGGTGAGGTCATGAAACCACTCATTTTGGCGGAGAAGGAATAAAATTAGTTGCATCGGCTTGAATGCAGCTTTCGTGCCAAGATAAAGAAGGGTTGCTTTTCAGGCATTTACACAATTCCAGAATACGCAGCTGGATCAAAGTGTAAAGAACGCCGACAAATTCGGACGTTTTCCGCAGGTAGGTTCATCAAATTCCCCACGAAGCTCGATGATCTGAACGAGACAGAATGTGGTCTGCTAAACAGCAGTCGATTGGTGCTATACACCCAACCAATTCTGCCGTTCTTTCACCGCAGGACAGCATACCGGAGCAGGCACATGGCCGATGTCGAAGCAGCGGACAACGCGGCGTTTGAAGTAACCGAGGTCAATCGCGTCCGCCGCGTCCATGACCGCGGCCGCTACGACCGCCAGACGATCTATGAGATCCTGGACGCGGCGCTGGTCTGCCACATCGCCTACGTCATCGACGGGCAGCCCTATTGCACCCCCACCGGCTTCTGGCGTGAGGGTGATCACCTCTACTGGCACGGCTCCTCAGCCAGCCGGATGATCCGCCAGCAGGCCAGGGGCATCCCGGTCTGCCTCACCGTCACCCATCTCGACGCGCTGGTGATGGCGCGCTCCGGTTTCCACCACTCGATCAACTACCGCGCCGTGATGGCCTACGGCCATGCGCACGTGATCTCAGATGCCGCGGAGAAAACCCGGCTGATGGACAACTTCATCGACCGCATCTATCCCGGCCGCTCGAAGCTCATTCGTCAGCCCAACAAGGGCGAGTTCAAGGCCACCACCATGATGGGCATGGAGATCGAGACCGCCTCGGGCAAGGTCCGCGACAAGCATGTCGCTGACGAGGAGGAGGATTATGCCGGCGTGTCGGCCTGGTCCGCGCTCTACCCGGTCACCCAGGTTCTGGGCGCCCCGCAGGAATGCGTCCGCCAGATCCCAGGGCTGCCGATGCCTGGCGAGATGGCGGTGTTCCAGCCCGGGACAAAGCTTGACGAAGTACTGACCGAGACCTACCGCGCCACGTTCAAGCAGCCCTGACGCGTCCGCCGCCTAGCCACACGCCAGCGCATAGACATCCTTGACTGACGCCGGCAGCTGCGTCTCGATCCAGCTGGTGCCGTTGTTGACCGTGCCGAACACCTGGCCGTGGCGGGAGGCGCTGAACACCATCGACGGATTGGCCGGATGCACCGCCACCGCCATCAGGGTGCTGGTCGGATGGATCGCCGTGTCCATCCGTTCCCACGTCTGCCCGATGTCCCGGCTGCGGTACAGCGACCCGAAATCGCTCGCCGCCGCCACGCTCAGGCAGGCGAAAAGCGTTTTCGGATCATGCGGCGACACCCTTATGTCGCGCGCGTAGGTAACCGGGGAAAACCGCCCGACCTCCATGTCCTGCCAGGATTTACCCTGATCGGCGCTGCGAAACAGCCCCATCCGCACCGCCAGGATCACCGCGTCCGGATCGGCGGAGGTCATGCACAGCGCGTGGCCGTCGAGCATGCCCTCGATCTCGGTGTCGCTGACGATGCGGCTTTTCAGGTGCGGCTGGTCGGCGAGCCGAACCAGGTCGTCGGTGCAGTCGCGCCAGGTCATGCCGCCATCCTGGCTGCGCACCACACCGTTGACCTCCAGCGTCGCATACAGCTCGTTCGGCTTGTGCGGGTTGGCCGCCAGCCGCATCACCCGGCAGGCGAACGGCATCTTGACCCGGTTTTCAATCTTCGGATCGGGCAGCGCCTGCCAGCTGTCGCCATGATCGGTGCTGCGAAAGAACGACACCGGCGAGCCGCCGGCATACATCCGCTGCGGATCGTGCGGGTCGATCAGGATCGACCAGATCTGAGTGTCGGCGTTGGGAAAGTCCAGCCGGGTCCAGCTCTCGCCGTGGTCCTTGCTGCGGTACGGCCCGTGGTCGGTGCCGATGAAGACGATTTTTGCATCCGCTGGATCGATTGTGATGGCGCGGATATTCTCCTCCGGCATGCCGTTGGTCAGGCGCTGCCAGCTGCGCCCATTGGCCTCACGCCGGAACAGCCCACCGGCGCCACCGGCATAGACATAGCTCGTGCTCGCCATCTTACGTTCCCACCTTTTGTTGAGGCAGGCTACGAAAGGAGAGCCCCTCGGCGCAAGCCTGGTCGGCTATTCGACGCCGAGCAGCTCGACGTCGAATACCAGCGTCGCATTGGGCGGGATGACGCCGCCGGCACCCCGCGCGCCGTAGCCAAGCTCCGGCGGGATGACCAGCGTGCGCTGGCCGCCGACCTTCATCCCGGCGACACCCTGATCCCAGCCGGCGATCACGTTGCCGGCGCCGAGCGCGAAGCGGAACGGCGCGCCACGATCGCGCGAGCTGTCGAACTTCTTGCCCTTGTTGTCCGCCGCCGCCGCATCAAACAGCCAGCCGGTGTAGTGTACCGCGACGGTCTTGCCGGTGACGGCCTCGGCGCCGGTGCCGATGGCGTGATCGGTCATCTTCATATTTCCTGCTGCGTTGGCGACGGTTAGGCCCATGGCGAACAACAGGCCGCAGGCCATTATCAGTTCACGGCGATTGTTCATCCTTTGGCATTTAGCAGCAAGGCTGGGCTCTGCCCAGACCCGCCAGGGATAGCGTCCCTGGACCCGCAATACTTAAGTAGCGGGTTCTAAGGGCTTGCCCTTAGCGGGGTCCAGGGGCAGAGCCCCTGGCCTTGTCTACTCCTCGCCACTCCGCCGCTTGCGCGCCGCAATGGCGTAGGCACCGCGGGGACGATCGGACTGCACGTTTGGGCGGACCACCGTCTCGTAATAATCGTCCCAGTCCTCGGGCGTGAGCTGGTGCAGCTCGGGCACGATCTCGTAGTCGTTGAGCGTGCTGTCGCTGTAAACCTCGCGCGGGATCGGCTGCACCTGGAACAGCGGGAAGTCGGCGCGGAACTCGATCGGCACGTCGGTCTTGGTCAGCCGGATGTTGGTGAACAGCGGCCCGAACCACCGGTCGGTCTCGACCACGCCCTCGTACAGCTCGTAATACTGGCTGCGCGGCAAGTTGGCGAGTGGGCGGACCAGCAGCGACCAGCCGGGCGCCGACCGGGCGACCAGGCCGGACCAGACCTGCACGATCCCGGCCTCCTGCATGGCACCCAGGAACGGCGGCGAGAATTCCCGGATGTCATCGGGCACGTGCTGGTCGAAATGGGCGCGGAAATCGGGAAACTGCGCGACATGGAGCGGATGCCAGTCGGCCTCGCCCTCCCAGTTCCACACCACCTCGGTGCCGTTCCACATCAGGCTAAAGGTGATCGGCGGGAACACGTAGTAGCCGAACGCCGAGGCCGAGACGATCGCCTCGCAATAGCGGAAGGCCCGTGTCGGCATGGTGCCGATGGCACTGCGGTCGGCGCGCTGCGGCAGCCGCGCGCCGGGGATGAACCGGTGGAAGGTCACCAGCTTCTGCTTCTGCGTGGATGGCGGCACGGCGCCCGTTGAAAGGTCCAAGGCGCTACCCCGCTTGTTGTTGCCGTCAACGACAAACCGGGCTGCGTGCCCGGTTTGCCGTCGCAGGCGAAGACGAGATCGTATCAGATCGAGGGCGACATTCCACCCAGGCGCACCTTGCCGGTATCGCGGATGACAGGCTTCAGAGCAGGCGCCATGCCGCCGAGACGGACCTTGCCGGCATCGACGGTGGCCATCAGGACCGGCGCCATGCCGCCGAGACGGACCTTGCCAGCGTCGACGGTGGCCTTCAGG
>JANXRT010000266.1 GCA_025356735.1 Acetobacteraceae bacterium
CCGGCCGCAATCACGCGCTTTGGCTATGGGGATGGCAGCTCGGCGTCAATGCGGTGTGGCCACCGGTGTTCTTCGGCCTGCATGCGCTGACCGCGGCAATGGCGGTGATCGTCGTGCTGGCGCTGCTGATCACGCTGACTATCCGCGCCTTCGCGCGCATCGACGCGTTGGCCACGTGGCTGATGGTGCCCTATCTAGCATGGGTGAGCTACGCCACATACCTCAATATCGGGTTCTGGTGGCTGAACCGAAGCTGAGCTGCTGCTTGTCAAAACAGAGCGCCAGAGCTTTTTTCGATTCGCTTCGATCGGAAAAAGCTCTAGAAGGCGCCATGACAAACTGGTCGCCACGCCTGCTTCACCTTACACTTCTCGCCATGGCACTTGGCCTGGCATGGGCAATCCCGGCGCAGGCCCAGCACGCCGGCATATCCGCCAACCAGCCCGCAGCCAAGCCGGAGGCACGCGCGCCCGCGCTGCCCGGCTCGAAGACCCAGCGGGCGACGCCGGCACCGGCCGACCGGCTGGCGAGTGACATGAATCCGACCGAGGCCCTGTTCGACGGCATCAACCGCGGCGACCTCGCCTCGGTCAAGGACGCCATCAACCGCGGCGCGGAACTGGACGCGCGCAACCTGCTCGGTTTGACGCCGATGGAGCTGTCCGTCGATCTTGGCCATCACGACATCTCATTTCTGCTGATGTCGATGCGTGACTCTGGGCGCGACTCTGGGCGCGACTCTGGGCGTGACTCTGGGCGTGACTCTGGGCGCGACTCCGGCGGCGGCAATCAGCGTGCCCCGGCTGCCCATGTCGCGCCCGCCAAGGTCGCGACGAAGCCGGTCCGCGCGGCGGCAGCGCCAGCCTACGCCGCCGCCAGGTTCTCGGCCGATGGCGGCGCGCCGGCTCCCGACAAGGGGTTTCTGGGTTTTGGCTCGCGCCGGTAAAGCAAGGTTGGCCCCGCCCCGCTCGGGCAGAACTCTTTAACGCTGTTGCGGACCGGCATTCAGCAACGCCAGGTTCTGTTGCGCCAAGTCGGCGGTCGGGCTGTCCGGATCGATTTGAACGATCCGCTCCCAATCCGTTCGCGCGCCGCCATCGTCGCCCAGCCGCTGGCGTTGGATGCCACGCTCCAGCAGGCCATCGGGGTAGCTCGGATCGAGCCTCAGGGCCAAGTCCACGTCGGCCTTCGCGCGGTCGAGCCTGCCGTCCTCGCGCCACGCGGCGGCGCGCTGCACCAGCGCATCGACGCGCCGCGGCTCAAGCTCCAGCGCGCGGTCCAGATCGCGGGTCGCCTCGGCGAACCGGTCCAGCGCGGCAGCGGCGGCCGACCGGGCAATGAGCCGGTCGGCATCGTCGGGCTCCAGCGCCAGGGCGGCGGTCGCGGCGGCATGGGCACGCTCCGGCTCGCCGGCGATCATCCATGCCTGGACCGCCTGGTCGTAGATGGTGGCACGGGCGAGCAACGGCGCGGTTGATCCCTTGGCCAGGGCTTCGAGCGCATCGGCGCCATCCTCCGGATCGCCGCCGGCGATCTGCGCCAGCGCCCGGCAGTGCATCGCGCCATCGCCGCCGCCTTTCGTGTCCCACGAATCGGCGAAGGCCGCGGCGCCGACCGGATCGCGATCGATCATCTCCAGGCAGCGCTCGTATTGCGCACCCTCGGCGACGCGCGGCGGCACCGGCGGCACGGGAATGCTGTTTTCGGTGCTGTCGTTGAACGTCACCGCATCCGGCGTTGTCCCTGGCGCGATCTGCCACCAGGCTCCACCGGCGGCGATCAGCAGTGCCACCCCGCCCAGCACCGCGACGCGACTATTCATGGCGGGCAGTGTAGCGTTGCTGGGGATCGGCGCAAACGGGCTGGCGCCGATCGGGGGGGGAGCATGGATCGTCTGGTGGTGTGCGGGCTTGGCTATGCCGGAACGGCGATCGCCGGGCTGGCCCGGGCCGCCGGCATGGCCGTGATGGGCACGAGGCGACAACCCGAATTCGCCGAAACCGGCGTCGCGCGGTTTGACGCGGCGGCCACCCATATTCGGGCCGCGACCCACCTGCTGGTCACCGCGGCGCCGGACGGCGATGGTGACCCGGTGCTCGCGCGGCACGAACAGGCGATCCGCGAGGCCAAGGGCCTGATCTGGATCGGCTACCTTTCGACCACCGGCGTTTATGGCGACCGTGGCGGCCTGTGGGTCTATGAGGACACGCCGCCGGCGCCCTCCTCGCCGCGCGGTCTGCGGCGGCTGGCCGCCGAAGACGGGTGGCTGGGGTTCGAGGCCCGAATGGCCGTCGACATCTTCCGGGTCGCTGGCATCTACGGCCCCGGACGGTCGGTCCTCGATGATCTGCGCGCTGGCACCGCGCGCCGGGTGGTCAAGCCCGGCCACGCCTTCGGGCGCATCCACCGCGACGACATTGCCCGCGCCGTCCTCGCGGCCATGATGCAGCACAAAACGGCCCAGCCGCGCGTCAACGGCGGCCGGGTGTTCAACCTCAACGACGACGAGCCGGCCGAGAGCGCCGAGGTGGTGGCCGAGGCGGCGCGGCTGCTTGGCATCGAGCCACCGCCTGAGATTGCCTTCGAGCAGGCCGTTTCCGGCATGAGCCCGATGGCGCGCAGCTTCTGGGCCGAAAATCGAAAAGTTTCCAGCGAATGGACGCTGGAGACCCTTGGCATCGCCTGGCGTTTTCCGACATTTCGGGAAGGGCTACGCGATATTCTGGCAAGGGAAACCGCCCAGAAGCTGCGCCAGGGTGGCGCGTAGCAGAGCCAGATCTTGCGGCCGCGACAGCCGATGGTCGCCATCCTTGATCAGGATGGTCTCGACGTCCTGGCTTTCAAGCGTGGCCGCCAGGGTCAGGGCCAGCTCCCACGGCACGTCGGCATCCCGCTGGCCGGCGAGCAGGCGCACCGGGCAGGCGAGAGCGATCGGCGCCTGCAGGACAAGGTGCCGGCGTCCGTCCTCAATCAGGCGAAGGGTGATCGGATAGGGCTCGCCATACTCGCTCGGCATGAGCAGCACGCCATCCCGGAGCAGGGTTTCACGCTCCGCCGGGATCATTGCCTGCCACATCAGCCGCTCGGTGAAATCAGGGGCGGCAGCGATGCCGACCAGCCCGGCAACGCGTCCGGCCCGGGCAAGCGCCGCGAGAACGGCGATCCAGCCGCCCATCGAGGAGCCAACCAGGATGAGCTTGCCCGAGGTCGCATGATCGATGATCCGCAACGCGTCGGCGAGCCAGAGGCCGATGGTGCCGTCCTCGAAGTCGCCGCCGCTGGCACCGTGGCCGGAATAGTCCAGCCGCAGCAGCGCCTGTCCGCGCCCCTCGCAAAATGCCTGCAGGTCGAGCGCTTTGGCGCCGTTCATGTCGCTGCGAAGGCCCGGCAGGAACACGACCGTCGGTTCGGCGCCCGGCAGCAGGCTGTAGGCGAGTTCGACGCCGTCGCCGCAATCGTGCCTGAGGATCATCGCTTGTCTCCCGGATGTGGCTCGCCGTGATATAGCGCGCCGGATGGCAATGGGCTTATCGTCGAAACAACCCGTAGTGCTGCAGGTGCTGCCGGCGCTGGGCACCGGCGGGGTGGAGCGCGGCACGATCGAGATCGCCGAGGCGATCGCCGCGTCGGGCGGCGTGGCCCTGGTCGCCAGCGCCGGCGGCCGGCTGGCGGCCAGCGTGGAGCGCGTCGGCGGTCACCACATCACGCTGCCGCTCGATACCAAGAACCCGCTTTCGATGTGGCGCAACGCGGCACGGCTCTCCGACATCATCCGCGCCGAGAACGTGGCCATCGTCCATGCCAGGTCGCGAGCCCCAGCCTGGTCCGCGTGGCTCGCCTGCCGGCGCACCGGGGCGCGTTTCGTCACCACCTACCATGGCGCCTACCGCGAGAACCTTCCTTTCAAGCGGCGATACAACGCGGTGATGGCGAAGGGCGAGCGCGTCATCGCCATCAGCCGGTTCATCGCCGCGCGCATTGAAGCCCAGCACGGCATCGGGCCGGATCGGGTCAGGATCATCCCACGCGGCGTGGATGCCGGGATTTTCGACCCGGCTGCCGTCTCCGCCGGGCGCATGGCGGCGCTGGCCCGGGCCTGGCGGCTGCCGGATGGGGCGCCGGTGATCCTGTTGCCGGGCCGGCTGGCGG
>JANXRT010000306.1 GCA_025356735.1 Acetobacteraceae bacterium
CTGGAACTGTTCGGGCGGCGCCGTGAGGTGAGCGGCGGGCGAAAATCGAATGCCCCGTGAGAGCCCTGTCTTGATGATGGCGGGATCATCATTCGAACCGGTGTTTTCACAACTGCCAGGTTTTGGCGAGATCCGCAGCGGCAGCCTCGGCACCCGGATTGCCACGACAGCTGCCGAGATCGATGCCGTGCAGGCGCTGCGATACCGAGTCTTCTATGGCGAAATGGGGGCTCATCCGGATGCCCAAAGCGGGGCAAGCCAGCGCGATGCCGACGTGTTCGATGAGGTCGCGGATCATCTTCTTGTCGTCGACCATGACATCGGACCAGGCGTTGAGGGTATCGTCGGCACCTACCGGCTGATCCGTCGCATAGCGGCCGCCCGGATTGGCCGCTTCTACTCCGCGGCCGAATACGACATCGCGAACATCGAAGCTTTTCCCGGTGAAATCCTGGAACTCGGACGTTCGTGCGTCGATGCCGCCTACCGCTCGCGGACGGCGATGCAGCTGCTATGGCGTGGCATCGCCGCCTACGTTTTCCGTCATCGCATCGACGTTATGTTTGGCTGTGCAAGCCTTCCGGGCACTGACCCGGACATGCTGGCGACGGAACTGACTTATCTTTACAGCCATCATCTGGCGCCGCCCGCGATCCGGCCCCGGGCACTGACCAGTCTGTACGTGGACATGTGTCGTGCGGATCCGGCCAGCCTCGACCCGCGGCGTGCCCTCACCTCCCTGCCGCCATTGATCAAGGGCTATTTGCGTCTTGGCGGCTTTGTCGGAGATGGCGCGGTGATCGACCGCCAGTTCAACACGATTGATGTCGCTGTCGTGGTCAAGACCGACCTGATCACCGATAAATACACCCGCCACTATCAAAGGGACACTCCGGACGGAACGTCGTGAACCGCGCTTATGGACACGTCATGACCTCCCCTTGGCCGGCTCCATCCACGATTCCGCTGCCGGAGCGGGCGTCCTGACCGGCGGGCTCGTACCGCCGGAACGTTTCATGCGGCTGGAGGATCAATCGTTTTCGGCCTGATCGATTTGGGTCTTCGGCTGCGGCGGGCGTCAGGCTGGAAAGCCGACCTCGTGGCACTCGGTTTGGGCGCCTTGTCGGCCGGGTCGCTGCCGCCGGTGCATGCCATTCCCGTGCTTCTTGTCACGCTGCCAGGGCTGCTGACGCTGATCGGCACGTCAGCCACGCGACGTTGCGCGGCGCGGCGCGGTTGGTGGTTCGGGTTCGGATTTCACCTGCTTGGACTATATTGGATTACCGAGGCGATCCTCATAGAGGCCGCCAGCTTCTGGTGGCTGGTGCCGGTTGCCGTGCCTCTTGTCGCCTCCGTGCTGGCGTTGTTCGTGGCTGTCGCCACAGCCATTGCGCGTTGTTTTCCATCAGGCTGGCGCCGGTGCCTGGCGCTGGCCGCGAGTTGGACCCTGGCCGACATCGCCAGGCAATTCATCGCAACCGGTTTTCCGTGGAATCCGTGGGGCAGCATCTGGGCAATACCGGGCACGGCCGGCGATGTATTTCTCCAGCCGGCGGCATGGATCGGGGTCTATGGGCTGGGTCTGGCAACGTTGCTGCTTGCCTCGACTCCGGCGATGACCCGGCGTTGGCAGCTCGGCGGGGCCTTGCTGCTGGTTCTGTGGCTCGTTGCCGGAACAATCCGGATTACCTTGCCGGCACCTATGCCGATCAACGTCACCGTACTGCTGGTGCAAGGCAATGTGGCGCAGGGCCAGAAATGGAACCGCGATTTGGCGATAGCGATCCTGCAACGCTACGTCGAGTTGACCAAGGCAGCTTCGGCTGGGGTGGATATAGTCATTTGGCCGGAAACGGCGGTTCCGTTCCTGCTGGAGCAGGAACCCTCAGTACGACAGAGGATCGCCGCCGCGGCACGGGGAGCGGTGTCTCTGGTCGGCGGCGTCCGGTTTGATCCGGATGAGCGCCCGCGTAATACCCTGTTCGCCGTCATGCCGAATGCGACACTTGGCAGCAGATATGACAAGTGGCACCTGGTTCCGTTCGGCGAGTATCAACCAGCCTGGTTGCCGCTGCCTATTCAGGTCGTGCCCGGTGGCGGCTTCGCCAAGGGCCCGGGTCCGCGAACCTTGAGCGTGCCAGGAGTTCCGCCGTTCGGCCCTCTGATCTGCTACGAAGCAATCTTCGGCACCCAGATCGTCGAAGATGGCAACCGGCCGGCCTGGTTGGTCAACATCACCAACGACGCTTGGTTCGGGAACTCGACCGGACCACGACAACATCTTGCCGCTGCCCGGATGCGGGCTGTCGAAGAAGGTTTACCGCTGATGAGAGCGGCAAATACCGGCATTTCGGCTGCTTTTGATGCTTATGGCCGTTCAATCGGGCAAATTGATCTCGGGGTAACCGGCACTCTCCGGGTCACTCTTCCAGGACCGATGACGACAACGCTCTATAGCCGGCTTGGACTCACTCTGCCGATATTCCTCTCGATCGTGGTTTTCATACTCGCGTGTATCAGACTTCCAATTACGCAAAGAAACCTTTGAGTTACGCCAATAAAGTATAATTATTGGGATAATTATAGAAATATGACACGCTAGATGGTATTTTTAGTAACTTATTGACAATTCTCGGTTGTGCCGTTAGGACCTCATTAGGCAATGCGTTACCGGCCGACGAACAGAAAAAACGGCTTCGAAATGGTCGTAGCTAGGTTCAATCGATCCGCAACCTTGAGGAGATGTTGAAATGGCGCGAGCCGAACAGGTGGCCATCAGCGAGAAAGAAAGCCGACCGAGCCCGATCGATATTCATGTCGGATCTCGAATTCGCCTTCGGCGAACGCTTCTTGGCATGTCCCAGGAACGCCTGGGTGAAGCATTGGGGCTGACATTTCAGCAGGTGCAAAAGTATGAACGCGGACTGAACCGCGTGGGCGCGTCACGGCTGTTCGATCTCTCGCGGGTGCTGGACGTGCCGATCAGCTTCTTTTTCGACGACATGCCAGACACACTCTCCACTGCCTATGGCGGCCCGCCGCATGGCCGGCGCATTGCAGGCTTCGCGGAAACTCAGGAAGGCTTTTCTGACGACTCCGTGAATCGGAGAGAGACCCTCGAACTGGTTCGCGCCTACTATCGTATCCTCGACCCGTCCGTGCGCAAACGTGTGTTCGACCTGATCAAGTCGATGGGACCGGTTGATCCCGGGTCGGTCCCTGGTTGATTTCGGCCCGGAGTTGCCAGTTGTCGAAGTTGGGATGAACAAGCTGGCGCACCGCCTCCTGCAACGACGTGGCAAGGTCACGCTTCTCGGTGTCCCCTAGCGCCCGTGCGATTTCATGCCGGTGCAATGCCATCCGGTCGTCGCGGCACCGCACGTACAAGCCCGGAACCCGGCCGGCGCGCTCCTCAAGTTCCACTGCCAACCATCGCAGCGGCAAGGTTATCTGTTGCCGCCGGCCATCGAATGCGATCTGGACCAGCCTGAACGACTCCTGGGATAGCAGCAGAAGCTCGGTCTGGCGTTGGCTTCTGGCATGCAGCCAGAACAGGAACGTGGCCAACCCAAGCTCGATGACACCGAAGGCCGCGACTGGCCAGGCGCCGATCCATACCGCCCGTGCCGCCATCAACGCACATCCGACGGTCAGCCCGACAAGAAGCTTAATCCTGCCAGTACGCGAAAGACTTCGATTGGGCGATATCGATGCCTCGAACAACAGGCTTGCGGACGAATTTTCCGTATTCGGCATGTCGGAGATATAAGGCCTGAGTTGCCGAGCGTGAGAGCAAGCAGGCTGAATAATGAAGGATAGGGTCGGCATACCGCGAGGAAAGAGCGCGTCCCCACCCTGCAAGGTGTCAAGGATGACGGACGAGAAGGTTCGTGGCTTCATCACGGCCATCGCCCAAGCCAACCCGGACGCCGCGACCGAACTTGACTACCGTGATCCTTACACGTTGCTGGTGGCAGTGGTCCTGTCGGCCCAGGCAACCGACGCGGGAGTGAACCGCGTGACAAAGCGGCTTTTCGCCACGGCTGCCTCACCCGAGGCGATGGTCGCGCTCGGCGAGGATGAAGTCGCGGCACTCATCCGCACCATCGGCCTGTGGGCAGCGAAGGCACGCAATGTCGTCCAGCTTTCACGACAGCTGATGGAGCGTCATGGTGCCAAGGTTCCGCCCCAGCGCGAGGCGTTGGAGGCGCTTGCCGGTGTTGGTCGCAAGACGGCGAACGTCGTGTTGAACGTGGCGTTCGGCGAGGCGACCATGGCGGTCGACACCCACATCTTCCGTCTGGGCAACCGCACCGGGCTGGCCCCAGGCAAGAACGTGCGGGAGGTCGAGGATGGCCTTGTTTCCCGCCTGCCGCCGGCGATGCTGCGTGACGCGCATAACTGGCTGATCCTGCACGGCCGCTACGTGTGCAAGGCGCGGGTCCCTGAATGCTGGCGATGCGTGGCGGCGAGCTGGTGCTGCTTTCCCGACAAGAACACCAAACCGCCTGTGGTCAGGCCACCCCGCAAGGCCCCGGGATCGTGACCGGACCCCCTATTCCGCCGCCAGCGCCAAGCTATGCGGGATGATCGTCACCACCGAGATGACGCCGACGACCTGGTGAAGATTGCCCTCGATCCGCCGCAGCAGGTCCGGCTCCAGCTGCTCGACCGCAATCTCCGCATGAACCGAGCTGCCGGTCCGCGCCGACCACATCCGGTCCGGCGAGATGTCGCGCTTGGCGAAGGGCTGCAGCAATCGGGACAACAGTCCGGGGGAGGCATCAGCCTCGACCATGTAGCGAACGGAGACAAACATCTGTTCGTCGGCAAATTCGGCAAAGACGGGCATGGAATGGACTCCAGACGGATTTCCGATCATTCAGAACGCAGCAGGCCCGGCAGCCTCGTCAGGCGGCCGGGAAGCTAATTCGAATGATTGCGGTCCATCTGTCCATGTTTCCAGCAGTAGCTTATTCCGACTTAGATGAAAATAGGCTGTTTTGCCAATACGACCTCCATCGAACCACCTAGGGTCAGGGTTTGAACAAAGCTCCCGACATCAAGCGCACCGGCGCCACGCAGCAGGATTAGGTCGGAAGCCTCGTCGATGAAGTGAACCGCCAGATCCTTGCCCGCATTGGTTGGGATGATCTGCAAGTGGACGAGATCGGTCCTGAGGATGGTCAGCTGATCACCGCGCTCCAGGCTGAAATTGTCGATGGCCAGCACGCCGTTACCTTTCGAGGATGCCAGCGCGGCGCCGAAGCCCGATGGGACCGGAGCGTTGTAGACGATCTGCGACGACCCTGCCGCCAGGTCGGCGCTGAGAAGCACGGTCTGGCCTCCCACCGGGACCGTGCTGTTGTCCAGCATCGTCAATGTCAGGCCATTGACGAGAAAGCCCCCGTTGGTCGCCTGCAGGCGAAGCTCGTCGAAGACGAGAGGAACCGGTTGGCCGTCCGGGCCGATAGGATCGATCAGGCTGATGGTCGCAATCGAGGGGTTGCCCGGCTGGAAGCGGCCGGTTGCCTGGATCGGCGCCGGGCTGCCGGCATAGACCAGCCGGCCTTGGTGGAACAGCTGGACCCTCACCGTCTTGCCCTGCGCGGTTTGCAGCAGCGACAGCTGCAGCGTGGCGGCACGCGCGGCTCCGGTCCACAGGAAGTCGATCTCGTCGTGCAGCCCCTTTGCCGCTGCCGGATCAAACCAATCGGTGTAGTCGCCGTTGAGCTCGAAATTGGCGGAGTCCTGCCCACCACCCGCGGTCTCCCAGGCATCAGGCTCGGCAAGGCCGAAGCCGGGCGCGCGCGGAAAAGGCGTGAAAGGTGCCCCAGCCTGTCCGTCGGCATGGAAGGTCAGATCGAGCAGGTTGGCCCTGGTCTGGCCAGCAAGCGCCGGCAGGTGCCATGCGGCGGCCAGGGCCGGTGAGGCATAAAAGTCGGCGTAGGAGGTGAATATCGACGCGTCGCCGTGCAGCGTGCGTTGATCGACAGTGCCCTTCTCGCCTGGCACGCCGGCCGGCGAGGCGATCGTCCAGTCATGCTCCAGGCTCGCCGGTCCCCCTGCATCGACCCGGCCGATGATGCGAAAGCCGTCGAGACCGCGAGCGTCCGCCATCCATCGCATCAGTTGCGCGGTGGTGGTCTGATCGTAGCTGGAGGCGTATCCAAGCCGAAAAACGCCGTCGGTCGCAACCGCGCCGGAAACGTAGCCGAACTTCAGGACAACGGGTTGAGGCCGTGATGCAAGGGCTGCCGCACCAGGGCTCGGGACGGGCGGGGTCGCCGCGGCAGCCGTGAGTGTGGGAGTGGCGACGTGGCTGGTTGGTGGAACCGCGATGCGCAGCCACGTCAGGGCGATGTTGCTGGAAAGCAGGCTGGCATCCGGGAAGTCCATGATCGCCGTGTCGGCGATAGCATCGAACAGCGACCCGCGTAATGAGGTCGGGATACCGGCGGGCTTGATCCAGCTCCTGGTCCCGCCGATGCCGGCCTGATCGCTTGAACGCACCGCCATTGTTGATATTGACGTCCTGTCGGAGCAAGCGGCCGGTTTTGGCCGCGATGCATGAAGCAGACGTCAGGATAGGCCTGCGGCATTAACAATTCCTAAACGCCTTGGCAGGCTCTCACCGGCAAGCTGCGGCTGGACGGCTTTGTCACAAAACAGTTTGATCTCCCCATAAACACCGGGCAGAGTTGCATTTGGCGCGGGGCAACCTTGCGCCGTCACCCTGTCGCCTGTTCATGCCTCCTACGGAGTTTTGCCAATGCTGCCATCTGCCTTCATCCGGGGAGCCACGTTGATTGCGGGCTTTTTCCTGTCCGCCAGCATCGGAGGCGCCAGCCTGGTCGGGGCGGCGCACGCGCAAGGCACCGGCTCGGCGACGCTCGATAACGTCCGCGCCCGCGGCCAGCTGCTATGCGGCATTGCCGGCAACGTGCCCGGCTTCTCGCTCGCGGACAGCCAGGGCAAGATGAATGGGCTGGACGCCGACAGTTGCCGAATTGTCGCCGCCGCCGCCCTGGGCGACGCCAACAAAGTGAAGTTTGTCGTCACCACCACTCAGAACCGCTTTACGGCCCTGCAATCGGGCGAGGTCGATATGCTGTCGCGGTCCACCACCTGGACCTTGGCGCGGGAAGGCAACCTTGGCCTGGTGTTCGCCTGGGTGAACTACTACGACGGCACCGGCTTCCTGGTGAAAAAGAACGCCAACATCAAGACCGCGAAGGAGATGGATGGCGCCACCATCTGTATCCAGCCCGGCACGTCGACGGAACTGGCGGTCTCCGACTTCTATCGGCTCAACAAGTTGAAGTTCACGCCGATTCTGATTGGCGATCTCGCGGAACTGCAGGGCGCCTTCCTGTCCGGCCGGTGCGACGCCTACTCCACCGACGGCTCGGCTTTGGCGACGTTCCGGTTTACCCAGGGCGCCAAGGCCGATGACCTTGTCCTGCTGCCCGACATCATCAGCAAGGAGCCGTTGGGCGTGATGGTGCGCAAGGGCGACGACAAATGGTTCGACCTGGTGCGCTGGTCGTTCATCGCCTCTCTCACCGCCGAGGAAAACGGCGTCAACAGCCAAAACCTCGACACTTTCGCCCAGGCGACCGTGCCCGACATCCGCCGGCTGCTCGGCCAGGAGGGCGAACTCGGCAAGGCACTCGGGATCGACAACAAGTTTGGCTACAACATCGTCAAGCAGGTCGGCAACTTCGCCGAGATGTGGGACCGCGACATCACGCCGCTTGGGGTGCCGCGGGGCATCAACAACCTTTGGAACAAGGGCGGCGTGCAATACGCGCCGCCGATGCGCTGAACCCGATTGCGGGAGGGCTTCGGCTCAAGCCCTTCCGCAT
>JANXRT010000362.1 GCA_025356735.1 Acetobacteraceae bacterium
CGCCGCGCGCACCGCCGGCCCCGGCGACCGCAACCACGACCGGCGAGCTCGGCACGGGCTCGACGTTCGGGCTTGTCCGTACGGTCATCCAACCGCTGTTCAGCCCGCTCGCAACCGTCGGCGTGGTGGTGGTCTTCGTCATCTTCGTGCTGCTCTACCGCGAGGATTTGCGCGATCGGCTGGTGCGGCTGGTCGGACGACAGGATTTGCACCGCACCATACTGGCGATGAACGACGCGGCGCGGCGGCTGTCGCGCTATTTCCTCATCCAACTCGCGCTGAATACCGGGTTCGGGATTTTCATCACCGTCGGCCTGTGGTTCGCCGGCCTGCCGAACCCGGTGCTGTGGGGCATCCTCGCCGCGTTGATGCGGTTCGTGCCGTATATCGGCACCGTCATAGCCCTCGTG
The DNA here is from genome assembly GCA_025356735.1 of Acetobacteraceae bacterium. GTDB lineage: Bacteria > Pseudomonadota > Alphaproteobacteria > Acetobacterales > Acetobacteraceae > PALSA-911. The sequence continues at coordinate 411 of JANXRT010000362.1, forward strand.
CTGCCCCTACTGCTGGCGCTCGCGGTTTCGCCGGGCTGGTCGCTCGCGCTTATCGTGGTGGTGTTGTTCATCGCCACCGACATGATCATGGGTCAGGCGATCGAGCCGATGCTGTATGGTCACAGCACCGGCCTGTCGCCGATCGCCGTAATCGTCTCGGCAACGTTCTGGGCCTTCCTCTGGGGTCCGGTCGGGTTGCTGCTGGCCACCCCGCTCACCGTCTGCCTGGTCGTTATCGGCCGCCATGTCGAGGCGCTGGCGTTCCTTGAGGTGATACTAGGCGACAGCCCGCCGCTCAAGCCGGAGGAGACGTTCTATCAGCGCGCACTCGAAGCCAACTCACGCGAGTTGATCGCGCAGGCGCGAAAGGCCGTTGCGGAAACGTCGTTGACCGAGTACTACGATCATGTCGCGATGCGCGGCCTGGCCCTAGCCCAGGCCGACCTGGCGCGAGATACCCTTGAATTCGATCAGCTCGAAGCCGTCCACTCGCAGATCGAGGCCGTGGTCGGGGACCTCGGTCACGCGCGCACTCCCGCGGTGTTGCCTATTTCGGAGACATCGCGGATGCACAGATGGCACAGGGATGGTGCCGTGGTCTGCATTCCCGGTCGCGGGCAACTCGACGACCTGGCCGCGACGATGGCGATGCAGGTGCTGCGCGATGCCGGCTTCGGCGCCAGCCAGGAATCCAACGCCATTCTCGGCAAGGGCCATGCCGGCGACGAACAGCCGGCCGAGCCGCTGCTATGCTGCCTGTCCGTGCTCGACCAGGGCAGCAATCCGTCGGGCATCCGCTATCTGCTGCGCCGCATCCATCGGCAGATGCCGAACGCCGTCGTCGTCATCGGACTGTGGCATGCCACGGCGGCCAGCACCCTGCTCGATCAGTTGCGGTCGGAAGCCGCCGAGGAGACGATCGTCCTGTCCCTCGGCGAGTTGGTGGCGCTCGTACGCGCGATCTCCGCGCGGCAGCTTCGGCCAAAGGAAATCAAGGCGGGGGTAATGCAACCGACCTGAGGTCGGCGGGCTTAACCAGCGTCACCCTTCTCGATCCAGGACATTCGCATGAGCCAGTCAGAATGAGCCAGTCCAGCAGCCTACGCATCCAGGAGGGCCGTCCCTTCCCGCAGGGCGCCACATGGACTGGGCTTGGCGTCAACTTCGCGCTGTTTTCCGCCAACGCCACCAAGGTCGAACTCTGCCTGTTCGACGATGCCGGCGAGACCGAGGTCGGCCGCGTTGCGCTGCCGGAATATACCAACGAGATCTTCCACGGCTTCCTGCCCGATGCTAGGCCTGGCACCGTCTATGGCTACCGCGTGCACGGTCCGTACGAGCCGGAGAACGGCCACCGCTTCAACCCTAACAAGTTGGTGCTGGATCCCTACGCCAAGGCGGTGGTCGGGCAGATCAAGTGGGCACCCGAGCTGTTCGGCTACGTCATGGGCGAGGAGGATACCACCTTCGACGAGCGCGACAGCGCCGCCTTCATGCCCAAGGGCCGTGTCATCGATCCGGCCTTCACCTGGGGCGACGACCGACCACCGCGCGTGTCGTGGGACCGCACCGTGATCTACGAGACCCACGTCAAGGGCTTCACCAAGCTGCACCCGGCGGTGCCCGAGGCGCTGCGTGGCACCTTCCGCGGCTTGGCGACGCCCGAGGTCGTGCGCCACATCCGCGACCTCGGCGTGACCGCGGTCGAGCTGCTGCCGATCCACATGTTCGCCGACGACAGCTATCTGCTGGAGAAGGGCCTGGTGAATTATTGGGGCTATTCCACCCTGTCCTTTTTCGCCCCCGGCCGCCGCTACGCCCACGTGCCGGATTTCGCGTTTTCGGAATTCAAGGAGATGGTCAGCCGGTTCCACGCCGCCGGCATCGAGGTCATCCTCGACGTGGTCTATAACCACACCTGCGAGGGCAACGAGAAGGGTCCCACGCTGTCGTTCAAGGGCATCGACAACGCCAGCTACTACCGGCTGCTGCCCGACCAGAAGCGCTACTACATCAACGACACCGGCACCGGCAACACGGTCAACCTGTCCAATGCGCGGGTTATCCAGATGGTCATGGACAGCCTGCGCTACTGGGTCACCGAGATGCATGTCGATGGTTTCCGCTTCGACCTCGGCACCATCCTGGCCCGCGAGACCTACGGCTTCGATCAGGAAAGCGGCTTTTTGCGCGCCGTCGGGCAGGACCCCGTGCTGAGCCAGGTCAAGATGATCACGGAGCCGTGGGACTGTGGCCCTGGCGGCTATCAGGTCGGCGGCTTCCCGCCCGGCTGGGCCGAATGGAACGACCGCTACCGCGACAACGTTCGCGCCTACTGGAAGGGCGATCCGGGCAAGATCAGCGATTTTGCGACCCGGGTCACTGGCAGCGCCGACTTCTTCAACCATCGCGGCCGGCCGGTCTGGTCGTCGATCAACTTCCTCACCGCCCATGACGGCTTCACGCTGAACGACTGGGCCTCGTACAACGAGAAGCACAACGAGGCCAACGGCGAGGACAACAACGACGGCAACAGCAACAACGAGAGTTGGAACTGTGGCGAGGAGGGCGTCACCGACAATCCCGATGTCAACGGCCTGCGCCAGCGCCAGATCAAGAACATGCTGGCGACCTTGCTGCTGTCGCGCGGCACGCCGATGCTGCTCGCCGGCGACGAGTTCGGCCGCACCCAGGGCGGCAACAACAACGCCTACTGCCAGGACAACGAGATTAGCTGGCTGAACTGGGAATTTGGCGACCGGGCAAAGAGCCTCGTCCGGTTCGTGACCAAGCTGACCACGTTGCGCCGTCGGCTGCCGATCCTGCACCGCTCGCGGTTCCTGACCGCGGAGTGGAACGAGGAACTGGGCATCAAGGACGTGACCTGGATAAAACCCGATGCCGAGGAGATGGACCCCGTAGCCTGGGACGACGAGAACACTCGCTGCGTCGGTATCCTGCTGGACGGCCGGGCGCAGGAGACCGGCATCCGGCGCCGCGGCTCGGATGCCACCGTGCTGGTGGTGACGAACTCGCACCACGACGGCGTGCCGTTCCGGCTTCCGGCGGTGCCTGGCGGGCTGGGTTGGATAAGCGTGATCGACACCAACCTGGAGGAGGATGGCGGCGGGCCACGGCTCGAATTCGGCGCGGAGTACATTGCTACCGGACGGTCGCTGCTGCTTTTCGAACTGGTGCTGGACAAGGAATATACCGAGGCGCGGCGGACGCCTTAGGCAGGAAGCATGGGGCTCTGCCCCATACCCCGCAAAGGGGCCGTCGCCCCTTTGGACCCCTACACTTAAGGGATGCGCACCGGGGCGCTCCCCGGTGGGGTTTGGGGCAGAGCCCCATACTTACTTCCAGGAACACAAGCATCATGAACAATCCGGCTGCGCCTGAACATCGGCCGCGCGGCTTCCTCATCGTGCTGCGGGAGCTCGGCTGGTCCAACGTCGTGGCCGGCCTCCTGCTTGTCGCCGGCCTCGCCGCTGCCGCGCTCTCACTCTATCTGGTTCAGCGCGCCCGCAACGTGGTCGACGGCCAGAACCAGGTGCTGGCGGCTGCCGAGCAGCTGATCTCCACCCTCAAGGATCTGGAAACCGGGGAGCGCGGTTACGCCCTGACCGGGGACGCAGCCTACCTTGAGCCATATGACAGCGCCCGGGCGGCGCTGGGCACCAGGATCGCGGTGCTGGATGCCGGCGCGTCCGAAGTAGGCAATCTGACCGCGCTGGTGCAGGTCAAGCAGGATTTCGCCCGTCGCGTCGTCGCGGTCCGCCACGATGCCGGCCTCGATGCGGCGATCACGCTCGTGCGCTCCGGCGAGGACAAGGCGTCGATGGACAACGTGCGCGCCGCCGTCGCTACGCTGGAAGATTCCGCCCGCGCCCGGATCGCGCGCAGCGATCGCGAGGAGGCGCTGCGTGGACCGCTGCTTGAGGTGCTTGCCGCGGTTCTGATCCTGCCTCGTTCGCGACCATCGCGGTGCAGGCATTGCGCCGCCGCCGCGCCGAGCGCGCCAGCACGGCCCTGCTCGGCAGCGTGCTGGACAACGCCCCGGTCGGCCTCGGCCTGCTCGACGCGGAGTTGCACGTGCGCCACCTCAACCAGGCGCTGCTGGCGATGAGCGAGCGCGTGCTCGGGGCCGGGGTCGGGAGTAGCCTGTGGGATGTCCTGCCCGACCTGCGCTCATCGCTGGAGCCGCGGCTGCGCGAGGTCGTCGCCGGTCGGCGCAAGGTCGGCAACATCGACGTCGCCGGCCCTAGCCGCATCAACCCGGCACAGCTGCGCGAATTTCAGTTCGGCTTCTTCCCGCTGCCGGACGCCGATGGAGCCGGGCTGGTGGTGACCGACGTTACCCTCGCCAAGCGCGCCGAGCGCCGCCTGCGCGAAAGCGAGGAGCGGTTCCGCACCCTGATCGAAACCAGCGCGTCGATCGTCTGGACAACCAACGCGGCCGGTGAGCTGATGCCGCCGCAGCCGAGCTGGACGGCGTTCACCGGCCAGGCGGTGGCCGAGTACGAGGGCAGGGGCTGGCTGCAGGCGATCCATCCCGAGGATCGCGATGCGGCGGTCGAGGCCTGGGGCCACGCGGTCGCCGGCCACACGCTGTACTCCTCCGACCACCGCCTCGCCCGCGTCGATGGCGAATGGCGCATCATGGCGGCGCGCGGCGTGCCGATCCTTGATGATGGCGAAGTCCGCGAATGGGTCGGCACTCACACCGACATCACCGAGCGCAAGCGGGCCGAGGAGGAACTGAGCGCCGCCAAGGAGAACGCGGAGGCCGCCAACCGCGCCAAGAGCCAGTTTCTCGCCAACATGAGCCACGAGCTGCGGACCCCGCTATCAGCGGTGATCGGCTACAGCGAGATGCTGGAGGAGGAGATGGAGGAGGCCGGCGACGAGCATGTGCTCGGCGATATCCGCAAAATCCAGTCCAACGCCCGCCACCTGCTGAGCCTGATCAACGACGTGCTTGACCTGTCCAAGATCGAGGCCGACCGGATGACCACCTACGCCGAGATTTTCGACGTTGAGGCACTGGTGCGGGATGTCGCGGCGACCGTGGAGACGCTGGTCAAGCAGAAGAACAACGAGCTTGCGCTTGACCTTGCGTCTGGGCTTGGTTCCATGAACACCGACCAGGTCAAGCTGCGGCAATGCCTTTTCAACCTTGTCAGCAACGCCGCCAAGTTCACCGAGAACGGCCGCATCGCCCTGCACGCCGAACGGACCGGCGACGACCTCGTTTTCGCGGTTACCGACAGCGGCATCGGCATGACGCCGGAGCAATTGGATAAACTGTTCGAGCGGTTCAGTCAGGCCGACGTCTCGACCACGCGCCGTTTCGGTGGCACCGGGCTCGGCCTCGCCATTACCCGTGCCTTCTGCCGGCTGCTCGGCGGCGATGTCGAGGTCACCAGCACCTTCGGTCAGGGTTCCACCTTCACCGTCCGGCTGCCGGCCGAGATGCCCGAGCAGCCGGATGAGGAGGCACCCCAGGCCGGACAAGCCGCCGTCGGCCATCATCTGGTGTTAGTGATTGATGACGACGCCGCGCAGCGCGACCTGCTGACCCGGTTCCTGGAGCGGGAGGGCTTCAAGGTCCGCACCGCGGCCGATGGTCGCGCCGGCATAGAGCTCGCCCGTTCTCTGCACCCGCGGGCCATCCTGCTCGACGTGATGATGCCGCAGATGGATGGGTGGTCGGTGCTGAGCACGCTCAAGGCCGATCCGGTGCTGGCGACCATTCCGGTCGTGATGGTGACGTTCGTCAACGAGCCGGGCCTCGGCGTCTCGCTCGGTGCTGCGGACACCGTGCTCAAGCCGGTCGAGTGGGGGCATCTGGCGACGGTCATGGACCGGTTCCGCGGCGATGCCGGCGACATACTGGTGGTCGATGACGATGCCGACGCCCGCCAGCGCCTGCGCGGCGTGCTGGAGCGCAACGGCTGGACCGTGTCCGAGGCCGGCAACGGCGCCGAAGCGCTGGATGTCGTGGCGCACGCCCCGCCGCAGCTCATCCTGCTCGATCTCACGATGCCGGTAATGGACGGCTTCACCTTCCTGCACGAACTCCGCACAAGACCCGGCTGCGCCGATATTCCGGTGGTGGTGCTGAGCGCACGCGACCTCGATGCCGAGGACCGCCGCCGCCTGGACGGTGCGGAACGCGTGCTGAGCAAGGGCCAGACCAACCTGCGCCTGCTCGCCGGCGAGCTGCGCTCGCTCACTCCTCCGCATCCGCCGCCACCTTCGCTTGGGGCCGACGTTGCCGCTGCTGCTCTGAACCCCATTTCACAGTCATGAGATTCCACGCGGAGACCAAACATGCGCCTGCTCCTGGTCGAGGATCATGAGGAAATCTGGGACTTCCTGTCCCGCCGGTTGAAGCGCCGCGGCTTCGAGGTCACGGTCGCGACCGATGGCCAGGCCGGCGTCGATCTGGCGCGTGCCGACCTGCCCGAAATCGTGCTGCTCGACATGAACCTGCCGGTTCTCGACGGCTGGTCGGCCGCCCGGCTGCTCAAGGCCGATCCAACAACCGCCGGCATTCCGATCATCGCCCTGACCGCGCATGCGATGTCGGGCGACCGCGACAAGGCGCTGGCCGCGGGCTGCGACGACTACCATCCCAAGCCGGTCGATTTTTCGAGGCTGCTCGCCCAGATCGAGGCGCTGGCGCCGAATGTCCAGGCAACCAGTGCCTGACCATCCTCAGCCGGACGGCGAGGCCGCCGCGCTTCAGGAAGAAGCGGTTGGCAAGGGTCGCATCGCCGCCCGCCCGCTGTCGCACTCTCATCGTGCGATACCGCGGCCGGAAACTGTCCTCCAGGCGGCGCTCGCGCAGAAGCTGCTGCAAGGCTGGATGCAGAACCGCCACCAGACGCTTTTTCCTCTTTTGCTCAACGTGCGCAATATGCCGGCGGCGAAGCCCGGGCTCGCCGAGGAAGTCGCGCGCGGCATGAACCGGCGCTACGGCGCTTGAACCTCGGTCAGCTCCCGCATGAAGTCCTGCAGCGCACCGCTGTCGATCAGCAGCTTTCGCGACAGGTTCGCGAGCGTGATCCAGTCCACCACCCGGCCACCGGCGTCGCACACAGGAATCCGGCGGATGTGGTTGGCGGCCATCGCATCCATCGCGGCACGCAACGTGTCGTTCTCTTCGCAGGAGGTCACCGGGCTTGTCGTCACGTCGCGCACCATCACGGCGTTCGGGGCCAATCTCTAGGCCACGTAGCGGTAGAGGATGTAGCGTGCCGTGACTCGGTCGACCTTCATCGCCGATGCTCCTGATGTTCGCGTTTGCGAAGCGTTAACGCGTGACATTGCCTCTTCACATCAGGCCGCAGCCTTTCCGGCCCAAGGAGGCGCACCCGAAAAAGGGCGCCCATTCCGATCCCGCGGCGACCGAGGCGTTGCTGGTAGCGGCACGGTCTAACGGACAAACCTCACTGCCAAGCTTCGATGGCGCAGACATTTCGGTGGAAGGGCTGGGTGAGCGGGTTCGCGGCGCCGCCTGGTGGGATGCGGAGTTCGGCGGCGCCCGCCTCCGCAGCGCGAACCTCGCCGGCGCCAGCCTGCGCGGCGCCAATCTGTCAGGCGCCGATCTCGCCGCCTGCGACCTCGCCGGCGCGTCCTGCGGCGGCATCACCCTGCACCGGGCGCGGCTGGAGGAGGCCAACCTGCAGGGCGCCGACCTGATCGGCGGCATCCTGACCGAGATCGATGCCGGCGAGG
>JANXRT010000327.1 GCA_025356735.1 Acetobacteraceae bacterium
GGCGCCGGCGATCCGCGGCCGATTGAACCTTCATCTCCCATGGTTCGTGGCGGTCTCGTTCGCGGTGCATCTCAGCCTGGCGTCGCTGATGCTGCTCCGCCCGAAGCCTATGCCGATAGCGCAGCCGCAGGCCACGCCGCCGACGCTCGAGTTCCGCCTGGTGCAACAGCAAGGCGCCGGCCCAACGGTCGCGCCGCCGATGCCGGCGCCACCCCCGCCGCCCGCGCCCGCACCGCCCGCGCCTGCACCGCCCGCGCCTGCACCGCCGCAACCGAAAGCCGCTGCGGCGCCGCCTGAACCGGCCAGCCCGCCATCCGATGACGAGCCAACGGTCGCCCAGCCTCCGTCTGCGATCGCCCAGGCACCAACCGCACCATCACCGACGGCCCCGGCGCCCGCCGCACCATCGGCTGCCGTCCCCATCGCGGCGGCGCCCGCGCCGCAGATCAATCTCGGCGGCACCGACAGCCTGAGCTCCCTGGTCGCCACCGGCGAGCAGATCGTCCCGCCGGCGATCGACACCACCCTCCACAACCGCGAGCCGGTCTATCCGCGTGAGGCCGCCCGGCTCGGACAGCAGGGCGCCGTGACCCTGCTGGTGCATGTGGCACCGGACGGCAGCGTGGCCGAGGTCGAAATCCCGCAGACTTCCGGGTTCCGTGTGCTCGACGAGGCCGCGCGCGATGCGGTCGCCTCCTGGCATTTCAGGCCGGCGATCCGCGACGGAAGCGGGGTGGTATCGGAGTTCCCGGTGCGCATCCAGTTTCGGCTTAATATGAAGTGACCTTTAACCTAACTTGTACAGTTTGTACGAGGCTGCGCCAACGGTTGCAGCATTGTCGTCACTGCGTCACGTTCCTCGCATGCCTTGATCGTGCTCGCCCACTCTTTGCATGGGGCCGTGACCGACATACGCACGTTGACCCTACCATCCCGCGCACTCGGCAACGGCTCTACCTCGCCTCGAAGATGACCGCTCAACACAAGCAGGAAATTAGCGTTTTGGCAGCTAAGACGAAAGTAATAGGAAGCATAGCTTATTCGGTTTGTTTGTTGATTAGCCTAGGTATCGTATTTCGACCCCAAATCGTCTCGCAGTTCGATTTCCTTTTTGGCGATCGATATGATGGGATGATTGAGCTCGCGATATTGGAACATTGGTTCAACGTTTGGAAAGGATTGTCATCATGGCACACAACTTTCTACTTCTTTCCTTACAAAGGTACATTAGGTTACAATGAAGGATTCTTTTTATTTGGTATTCCTTACTCCGTCTTTCGTAGCTTTGGAATTGAACCATTTCTTAGTTCTGAGCTCGTCAATATTGTTCTTCGAGGTCTTGCGTTCGTAGCTTTTCACGCTTTTCTAAGACGTGCTCTTTTAGTCACACCGGGTTTGTCATTGCTTGGTTCAGTGCTGTTTACGATCAGTTGCACGACAATTCTGGCCGCTGGGCATGCACAACTCCTCTCCATCGGTTTTGTACCGCTGTTCGGATTAATAATTTGGAGCGCAGCGCAGGCTCTAAAAGCTGGGCGAAGCAAGAACTTTATCCAACATGGCTCAATGGCTGCCGTTTTTATGGGCAGTTGGCTCCTTACATCTTTTTATATGGCTTGGTTCACCCTGTTTTTCATGTCGTTCTATTCTTTGCTCGGAATAATCTTCAATCTGCGTAGCGGATTGTTTTTCATCAAGGCACTTTCAAAACAAAGTTGGTTTGGCCTGATGGCTGTAACGATGGTATCAGCCATAAGTGTCTGGCCTTTTTTGTGGTTGTACTTGCCCAAAGCCGAGACAACAGGCATGCATCCTTTTTCAGACGCACTCGATTACACGACTCAACCACTGGACCTCATCCACGTCGGCCCAGGAAATTTGCTGCTGTCGCGGCTTGACGGTATTCTAAACAGTTACTTTAGACCTGAGATGCCCCGCTTCAGTGAACACACGACTGGGCTAACACCTTTACTACTCCTGATTTTTGCTTTTGCCTGCGGCAGCCTGTGGACAGGGTCTTTAAAAACACCCACCAGGATCCCGTTACTGCTCGGAACCGCTGCCGTAGTCACTTGGCTTTTGACAATCCGAATTGGTGGCCAGACGCCATGGCTGGCGATTTACAAGTTTATCCCGGGCGCAAAGGGATTGCGAGTGGTGGTACGTTACCAGCTTTTTCTGGCGGCGCCAATAATTGGTGTAACTGTGTGGTACTTGGCAAGAAAACTATTCTGCGCGCCAACTTCTCTCGGAATAATCATCTCAGTGGCTTTAGTAACCGAGCAGTTGACGGTGGAGCAGCCTGTCCGTCTGGACCGCCGAGCAGAACTGGTAGAGCTTAGGTCAATCCCTTCACCGCCGTCTGCATGTCACTCATTTTTTGTCTCACATGCACGTGCAGGCCGCTATTTCAGTCCAGAACTTGATCGCATCTACAGCCACAATGTCGATGGGATGTTTTTGGCCGAATGGTTCCGCATACCTACTATTAATGGGTTTAATACCTTTGAGCCGCCAGACTGGAACTTCGCCGCACCAGAAGAAAATGATTATCTGACGCGCGTGCACGCCTACCTTGAGGCTCATCGGCTTACCGACATTTGCTCGCTCGATCTTCTAACCAAGACATGGACTAACCCTCCCCAGGCCACAGGGCGGCTGAGGCAGTGATACACATCCCCATCTTCCTTTAAACCACATCTAGATTGTGAAGGTGATCGGCTCCGCCGCCGGTCGCCGCAGCCCGGCTAAGGTGGCGCGGCGCAGAAGGTCCTCAAGCGTCAACGCGGTCAAGCTGCCTGCTGCCGCTTCGTCGAGCTCGTTCCACAGTTTGTCAATCACCGCTGCCTGCAATCTGCCCGTGGGTCCCGCCGCCTGCAGCTCGTCATCCGCGGCCAGCGCTACCGTGACGATCTCGGCCACCCTTACGTCACGCGGCGGCCGGCCCAGGCGGTAGCCGCCGCGCGGCCCGCGCACGCTGTCGAGCAATCCGGCGCGTGACAGGGCCTGCAATAGCGGCTCCATACCCCGACGCGCCAAGCCCAACCGCTCGGCGATCTCGCCGGCGCTGACCGTCGCCGAGCGCCCGACATGGAACGCAATATCAAGCACGAGCGACACCGCCGTCATCGCCCGGTCACGCCGCAGGATCAGCATATTTCAATCGACATCGCACATTCAGCATCCAACGATCAACGTGCCCCCCGCAGTCGGTTTGACGCCTCATTGGAATGCAAGCTGGCGGGCTGGACTGGATTTTGCAACCGCTCGGCTTTAGACACCGGTTGACCTGAACCGGAGTTCGCTATGCCCACCGCCTTCATAACGGGGATCACCGGCCAGGATGGCGCCTACCTGTCGCGCTTCCTGCTGCACAAGGGCTACCGGGTGATCGGCCTGATGCGCCGGTCGGCCTCATCCGACGTGGTCGGCGAGCGGCTGCGCTGGCTCGGTGTGGTCGACCACGTCGAGCTGGTGGACGGCAACCTCACCGACATCACCAGCCTGATCCGCATCCTGGAGCAATACCGTCCCGAGGAGATCTACAACCTGGCCGCCCAGAGCTTCGTCGCCGCGTCCTGGCAGCAGCCGCTGCTGACCGGCAACGTCACCGGCATCGGCTGCGTCAACCTGCTGGAGGCGGTGCGCATCGTGCTGCCCTCGGCACGCTTCTACCAGGCGTCGTCGTCCGAGATGTTCGGCAAGATCCAGGCCGAGCGGCAGTCGGAAACCACGCCGTTCTATCCCCGCAGCCCCTACGCCGCGGCCAAGCTCTACGCCCATTGGATGACGGTGAACTACCGCGAGAGCTTCGGCCTGCACGCTTCCTCCGGCATCCTGTTCAACCACGAGAGCCCCCTGCGCGGCATCGAGTTCGTCACCCGCAAGGTCACCGACGGCGTGGCGCGCATAAAGCTCGGCCTGGCGACGGAACTGGCGCTCGGCAACATGAACGCCCAGCGCGACTGGGGCCACGCCGCCGACTATGTCGAGGCGATGTGGCGGATGCTGCAGCAGGATGCCGCCGACGACTACGTCATCGCTACCGGCCGCACCGTGCCAATCCATGAATTCTGCCGGCTGGCCTTCGCCCATGCCGGACTCGACTACAAGGATCACGTCGTCAGCCGCCAGGACCTGCACCGCCCGGCCGAGGTTGACGTGCTGCTCGGCGACGCCGCCAAGGCGCATCGCCAGCTCGGCTGGCAAGCCGGCGTGGCGCTGGAGCAGCTGGTCGCCGAGATGGTCGAGGCCGACCTCGCCCGCTACCAGAAAAAGCTGCAACACGGCTGAGATGGCGGATCCGCGCCGCATCCTCATCACCGGCGCCGGCGGCTTCGTCGGCCGGCATCTGGTCGCCTGCCTGGCGCGTTCCTGCCCCGACGCCGAGCTTCACACGGCGGCATTCGACGTCCGCGATCCGTCGGCGACGATGCTGGCGATGCGCACCGCCTCACCCGATGCCTGCATCCATCTCGCCGGCGTCACCGCGGTCGGAACGGCGCGTGCCGATCCCGGCCACGCCTGGCAGGTCAACCTGCATGGCACGCTCAACCTCGCCGCCGCCGTGCTCGCCGAGGCTCCCGGCTGCCGCTTCCTGCACGTTTCCAGCGCGGAGGCCTATGGCACCTCGTTCCGTACGGGGCTGAAGCTGGACGAAACCGCACCCTTAGCACCCTCGAACACCTACGCCGCGACCAAGGCGGCGGCCGACCTCGCGATCGGCGCCATGGTCGCCGATGGCCTGCGCGCGATCCGGCTGCGGCCGTTCAACCATACCGGCCCGGGCCAATCGGAAACGTTCGTTGTTCCCGCCTTCGCGCGCCAGATCGCGCTTATCGCCGCCGGGCGGCAAGCACCGGTGATCCAGGTCGGCGCGCTCGACCCGACGCGCGACTTCCTCGACGTGCGCGACGTCTGCGCCGCCTACGCCCTGTGCCTGACGGCCACGGACGAACGGCTGCCGCCCGGCTCCATCCTCAACCTCGCGTCCGGCACGCCCCGGCGGATCGGCGACGTGCTCGCCGAGATGTGCCGCGCCGCTGGCGTCGAGGCGCGCATCGAGACCGAGGCGCATCGCCTGCGCCCGTCCGACACTCCGGTCGCGTTCGGCGACGCGGCGCAGGCCCGGATGCGCCTCGGCTGGGCGCCGGCGATCTCCTGGCCGCTGACCCTGGCCGACGTGCTCGACGACTGGCGCCGGCGCATCGCGGCGGGGGCCCGCGGATGACGCGCCTGGCACCACCCGGGATCGCCCAGCCGGCAAGCCTGTCCATGCCCATCGCGCGCTCCCGCACGTTGTGGATCGATGTCGAGGACCTGTTCGAGTATACCGCGCGCAATCCCCGGCCGAGCGGCATCCAGCGGCTGGCGTTCGAACTCTACCGGGTGCTGCACGATCGCCTCGGCGCCGACCAGCGCATCCGCTTCGTGCGGCTGGATCCGATGCGCGGCAGCTTCGCCGCCGTGCCCTGGCGGTCGGTCGCCAATCTGTTCGCCACGCTCGCTGACAGGCCCGATCCGGGGCGGGCCGAACCAAAGCGCGCCGACATCGCCATCGAGACGATGCCAATCCTGGAATATGTCGAGCCGCCGCTACGCAACAGGGCACGCCGGCTCGTCCATCGCCTGCCGCAGACGCTGCGCCGCGGGCTGCTCGACGCCATCCGATTGCAGCTCAACGCCTTCGCGGCGTTCCTGCAGCTGTTCGTCATCCTGTTTCAGGGAACGTCGCACCGGTTGCGCCGGCCGGTGCCGCCACCGCCGCTCGAAGCCGCCGCTGTCGCGTCCGAGCCTGAAGTCTTCAGCAACGAGTTCGTTCGTTCGGTCCGGCCGGGTGATGTGCTGCTGGCTCTAGGCGCACCCTGGTCCTATCCCGACTATGCCGGGCTTATCGAGTCGACGCGCGCCCGCTTCGGCATCGAGTTCGGCTTCCTGGTCTACGACATCATACCCCTGCGGCGCCCGGAATGGTGCGACCGCGGCCTAGTGCGGGTATTCCGCGCCTGGTTCATGTCGGTCCTGCCGCTGGCCGACCACATCTTCGCGATTTCGAAGTTCTCGGCCGACGATCTGGAGAACTTCGCCGCGGCCGCGTCCATTCCGCTGCGCAACAAGGTCCAGGTGATACCGATCGGCACCGGCTTCGGACCGGACGATCCGGTGGCGACGCTGGCACCGCCCAACCTGCCGGCACCCGGCAGCTACGTGCTGATCGTCTCGACCATCGAGGCGCGCAAGAACCACATGCTGCTGTTCCGCGTCTGGCGGCGCCTGCTGGAGGAAACCCCCGCCGACGGCGTGCCGACGCTGGTGTTCGCCGGGCGGGTCGGCTGGCTGGTCGCCGACCTCATGCAGCAGCTCGAGAACACTAACTATCTCGGCGGCAAGATCGTCATCCTGTCGGACCTGTCCGACGCCGAGCTGGCGGCGCTGTATCGCGGCTGCCTATTCACCGTGTTCCCCTCGTTCTACGAGGGCTGGGGCCTGCCGGTCACCGAAAGCCTAGCGTTCGGCAAGCCCTGCATCGCCTCCGACAAGACCTCGGTGCCGGAAGCCGGCGGCGGCTTCTGCCAGTATTTCGACCCCGACAACTTGGAACAGGCGTACCAGACGATCCGCGCCACCATCGAGGATCGCGAAGGGCTGGCTGCCTGGGAAGCCGAAATTCATCGGGATTTTCGCCCGACACCCTGGGAAGCCGGCGCCGAGGCGATGCTCGTCGGGCTGGGAATGGCGGAAGAAAAAAGCCCCGCCGCCTTGTTCCGCTAACGCAACCCAGCCAGATACCGCGCCGCCAGCTAGACGTAATGCACGGCGGTCGGGTCGAACCGTCCGCGCTCCTCGGCCGA
>JANXRT010000366.1 GCA_025356735.1 Acetobacteraceae bacterium
GATCGGCGGCGTGCCCTGCGGCTGGCAGATCCACAACAAGGACGGCACGCCGATGGCGGAGCCGATGCATCCGGTGCTGGCCACCGGCAAGGTGCGCCATGTCGGCGACCCCATCGCCGTGGTCATCGCCGACACCCGCAAGCAGGCGCTGGATGCCGCCGAACTGCTGGTCATCGACCTGGAGGAACTGCCGGCGGTATCGGGCATGCGCGACGCAATCGCGCCCGGCGCCACCGACGTGCACGACGATGCCCCCGGCAACGTCTGCTACGACTGGCACATCGGCGACAAGGCGCTGGTCGATGCCGCGTTCGCCAAGGCCGCTCGCACCGTGAAGCTAGACCTGCTCAACAACCGGCTGATCCCCAACGCGATGGAGCCGCGCGCCGCCATCGGCGAATACGACACCAACTCCGGCGACTACACGCTCTACACCACCAGCCAGAACCCGCACGTCATCCGGCTGCTGATGGGCGCCTTCGTGCTGCACATCCCGGAGAACAAGCTGCGCGTCGTCGCACCCGATGTCGGCGGCGGCTTCGGCTCCAAGATCTACCATTACGCGGAGGAGGCGATCGTCACCTGGGCCTCGGCCAAGGTCCGTCGGCCGGTGAAATGGACCGCCGACCGCACCGAGGCGTTCATGTCGGACGCGCACGGCCGCGACCATGACAGCGTGGCCGAAATGGCGCTCGACGCCGACAACCGGTTCCTCGCGCTGCGCGTCAAGACGCTGTGCAACATGGGCGCTTATTTGTCCACGTTCGGTCCCGCGGTGCCGACCTACCTCTATGCCACGCTGCTGTCGGGCGTTTACAAGATCCCGGCAATCTACGCCGAGGTGAAGGCGGTGTTCACCAACACCGTGCCGGTGGACGCCTACCGCGGCGCCGGACGGCCGGAGGCGACCTTTCTGGTCGAGCGCTTGGTCGATGCGATCGCCCACGACACCGGCATGGACAAGGTGGAACTGCGCCGCAAGAACTTCATTCCCGCGGCTGATTTTCCGTATCAGACGCCCGTCGCGCTGCAATATGACAGCGGCGACTACGAGGCGACGCTGAAAACCGCGCTGGCAACATCCAAATACACCGGCTTCGAGGCACGCCGTCAGCAGGCAGCCGCCAAGGGAAAACTCCGCGGCATCGGCATTTCGACGTACGTCGAGGCCTGCGGCATCGCGCCCTCGGCCGTCGTCGGATCGCTCGGCGCCCGCGCCGGCCTTTACGAGGTCGCCAACATCCGGGTCCACCCGACCGGCTCCGTCACCGTGTTCACCGGCACCCACAGCCACGGCCAGGGTCACGAGACCACCTTCGCGCAGCTCGTGTCGGAACAGCTCGGCGTGCCGATGGACCAGGTCGAGGTCGTGCACGGTGACACCGCGAAAATCCCGTTCGGCATGGGCACCTACGGCAGCCGGTCGCTCGCGGTTGGCGGCACCGCCATGGTCAAGGCGATGGACAAGATCATCGCCAAGGGCAAGAAGATCGCCGCGCACCTGATGGAAGCCTCGGTCGAGGACATTGAGTTCAAGGACAACGTCTTTTCCGTCGCCGGCACCGACAAGACCAAGACCCTGACCGACATCTCGCTTGCCGCCTACGTGCCGCACAACTACCCGATCGAGGAACTCGAGCCCGGCCTCGACGAGACCGCCTTCTACGACCCGAAGAACTTTACCTTTCCCGGCGGCTGCCACATCTGCGAGGTCGAGATCGATCCCGACACCGGCGTCACCGAGGTGATCAACTTCACCGCCGTGGACGATGTCGGCCGCGTCATCAACCCGATGATCGTCGAGGGCCAGATCCAGGGCGGCGTCGCCCAGGGCATCGGCCAGGCGCTGTTCGAGAACGCGGTCTACGACGCGCAGGGCCAGCTTCTGTCCGGCTCGATGATGGACTATGCCATGCCACGCGCCGACATGCTGCCCAACATCTCGGTCGGCACCGAGGTGACGCTCTGCACCCACAACCCGCTCGGCGTCAAAGGCTGCGGCGAGGTCGGCGCCATCGGCAGCCCGCCGGCCGTCATCAACGCCGTGATCGACGCGCTCAAGGCCTACGACGTGCGCCACATCAACATGCCCGCGTCGCCGCAGAAGATATGGTCGATCCTGCAGGCCGGAAGGCCCGCCATGGCGGCCGAATAGACGTTCAGGAGAGAACCCGATGTACGACTTCACCTACGAAAAACCCGCGACCGTCGCCGACGCGGTCAAGCTGCTCGGAACCGACGACTCCGCCAAGGCACTCGCCGGCGGCATGACCTTCATCCCGGTGCTGAAGCAACGCCTCAACCAGCCCTCGATGGTTGTCGACCTGTCGAAAACCGGGATGGTCTCGATCATCATCGTCAGCGGCAAGCTGACCATCGGCGCCATGACCACCCACGGCGCCATCGCCCATAACGCGGAAATCCGCGAGAAATTTCATGGCCTGTCGGAAATGGCCGGCTGGATCGGCGACACCCAGGTCCGCAACCGCGGCACCATGGGCGGATCGCTCGCCAACAACGATCCCTCCGCCTGCTACCCCGCCGCGGCCCTCGCTACCGGCGCCACCATCGTCACCGAACGCCGCCGCATCGAAGCCGCCGACTACTTCCAGGGCATGTTCACCACCGCCCTGGAACCCGGCGAAATCATCACCGCGATCGAGTTCCCGATCCCTGAGAAATCCGCCTACGAGAAATTCCGCAACCCGGCCTCGCGCTACGCCATGGTCGGCGTGTTCGTGGCCAAATACGGCACCGACGTGCGCGTCGCCATCACCGGTGCCAGCCAGGGCGGCGTCTTCCGCCATGCCGCCATGGAAAAGGCCCTGTCGGCCAACTTCTCGCCCGACGCCATCGCCGGCATCGTCACCCCGGCCACCGACCTCAACAGCGACATCCACGCCTCGGCCCCCTACCGCGCCCATTTGATCGGCGTGATGGCCAAGCGCGCGGTGGCCAAGGCCGTGGCGGCATAAGCAAGAAAGCTTGGGCTCTGCCCAAACCCGCAAAGGGGCCGTCGCCCCTTTGAACCCCTCTACTTAGGGGATGCGCTCCCGGGCGCTCCCCGGGCGGGGTTTGGGGCAGAGCCCCATGCTTTCCCTGCCTACGGCGCTTAACCTGTTAACTGCCCAACACGCCGCGTCCGCGATCACCGGGTCCGCATCTGCGCTGAACTTCTCCGCGGTGGGTGTCAGTGCCTGGTCCGCCGAATTGCCGATGGCGATCATCGCGTTGCGGACGAAACGGTTGCGGCCGATGCGCTTGATCGGCGAGCCCGCGAACATCGTTCGGAACCCGGCATCGTCCAATGCCGCGAGTTCCGCCAACCGGGGTGCGGTCAGCTCCGGCCGGGCGCGGAGTTTGGCGGTATCGGTGG
>JANXRT010000391.1 GCA_025356735.1 Acetobacteraceae bacterium
CGCGCTCGTCGAAGCCATTGTAGGCCGCGTTGATGGTGAACATGCGCAACGCTTGCGTGACGGAGATCGCCTCGTCCATTCCCACCGTGTCGCCGCTCCAGATTTTGCGAGTTCGATCCCGAGATCGAGGCCGAATACCCGGCCAATATGTCCGGCAAGCTCACGATCCGGGCGCGCGGACGCGATTTCGTGCAGAAGGTGGTGATACCCAAGGGCGAACCGGCCAATTTCCTGACCGAAGCCGAGTTGCGAGCCAAATTCGCCGGCCTGACCGACGCGGTGCTCGGCACCGAGCGGGCGGCGCTGCTGGCCGACGGCGTGCTGGCGATCATCGACGTCGAAAGGATAAGCTCGCTGGTTGGGCTTTCCACGCCGGTGTCGGCGATGCGGCTGGCCGGGGAATAGCCTGTGCCGACCTTCACCGCCGGCTCGCTTTACGCCATTACGTACCGCATCGCCTCCGCCATGGGCAGCGAGCCGGACGAAGCCGCCGAGGTCGCCGATCACCTGGTGCGCGCCAACCTCGCCGGCCACGACAGCCACGGCGTCGGCATGCTTCCGACCTATGTGCGGCTGCTGCATGGCAAGCTGCTGGTGCCGAACCAGGAGCTCGAAACCGTGCTCGACGCCGGCGCGCTGCTGGTGCTGGACGCGCGCCGCGGCTACGGCCAGCGCATGGCCGCCAACGCGGTGCGCCGCGCCATCGCCCGCGCCCGCGAAACCGGGGCCTGCGTGCTGGCGTTGCGCAACAGCGCCCATATCGGCCGCATCGGCACCTATGCCGAGCTCGCCGCCAGCGCCGGCATGGCGTTCACCGCCTTCGTCAACGTGGCCGACCACCACTACGCGCAGGCGACCTGGGGCGCGGCCGAGGCCAGGCTCGGCACCAATCCGTTCTGTGCCGCCGTGCCGGGGCCGGATGGGGTGGCCGCGATGCTGGACATGGCCAGCACGACGATCGCCGGCGGCAAGGTGCGGGTGGCCTACAACATGGGAAAGCAGCTGCCCGAGGGCGCGCTGATCGACGCCGAGGGCCGCCCGACCACCGATCCCGCCGGCTTCACCCGCGACCGCACCAGTGCCCTGACCGCATTCGGCAAGCACAAGGGCTCGGGCATGGCGATCATGGCCGAGCTGATGGTGACCGCCATCGCCGGCGGCCAGCGCGCCGACGAGGAGGCGCATGGCGGCGTCGTCAATTCGATGCTGGCGACCGTGATTGACACGGCGCGATTGGGCGGCGTGGCGGCGGTCGGCCAATCGGTGGCGGCGACGCGCGCGCACATCACCTCCGCCCGCCCTGCCCCGGGTTTTTCCGAGGTGCTGATGCCTGGCGACCCGGAACGGCGGTATGCCGCGACGCGGCTGCAAAGCGGCATCGAGGTCGATGACACGACGTGGTCGGACGTTCGTGCCGCCGCCGTGTCGCTAGGCATTACCGAAGCCGAGATCGACGCCCTTGTTGCCGCCCCGACGCCGGTTTAACTAGGCGGCAAGGACAGGTGGCCGAGCGGTTGAAGGCAGCGGTCTTGAAAACCGCCGAGCGTGTGAGCGTTCCGTGGGTTCGAATCCCACCCTGTCCGCCAAGCAACCCACCATCCGCTACATCTATCCGGATGGCTGCCAACGAGCCTTGTGCCAGGAATGGCCATGGCGAGGAACACGATAATGATCCTACCAATTGCCCGGCGTCTTTCCGAGTTGCATCGCAGTCACAGCCACAGAGCTGGGCTTCTGTCGTTCGAGACGGTGAACACGATTGAACGTCTCTGCGCCAGCAGAACCATTTCGGCTTCGGTTGAAACCGGTTGCGGTCTAACTACGATCCTTCTCTCCAATCTGTCTAAAGATCACACTGTTTTTGCCTATGATGACCGGAACGAGGCCGAGAGCAGTGTTGCCTACGCCATGAACAGCCCCGCCTATAAAGGCGAAGTGTGCAATCACGTATTTGGCCCGACTCAAATAACGCTTCCGAAGTTTTCGTTTGATAAGCAGATCGACTTTGCCTTGATCGACGGGCCGCACG
>JANXRT010000393.1 GCA_025356735.1 Acetobacteraceae bacterium
CTCTTGTTCCGCCTGTAACGAGTGCGATGCGTGCCATTTTCCTGGACCTCCGTTGTTTTTTCTCCCGCTGTTTTTGTAGCCTCAAACGGGGCTGACGCAAACCGGGCGCCCACCGTCCAGGTGGGCGCCCCGCGAAGCAAAAAGCCGATCGGGTGGGAGGTTACCGCTCGAGCGTCATCGCGACGCCCATGCCGCCGCCGATGCACAATGTCGCAAGACCCTTTTTGGCGTCGCGCTTGCCCATCTCGTGCAGCAGGGTGGTGAGCACCCGCGCGCCCGAGGCGCCGATCGGATGGCCGATGGCGATGGCGCCGCCGTTGACGTTGACCTTCGAGGTATCCCAGCCAAGCTCCTTGTTGACCGCGATGGCCTGGGCCGCGAAGGCTTCGTTGGCCTCGATCAGGTCAAGGTCCGAAACTTTCCAGCCGGCCCGCTCCAGGGCCTTTCGCGCGGCCGGGATCGGGCCCGTGCCCATCAGCGCCGGATCGACGCCAGCGGTTGCAAACGAGGCGATGCGCGCCAGCGGGGTGAGGCCACGGCGAGCGGCTTCCGATCCGGTCATCAGCACCAGCACGGCGGCGCCGTCGTTGATCCCGCTGGCATTGCCGGCAGTCACGGTGCCTTCCTTGCTGAAGGCCGGGCGCAGCTTGGCCATGCCCTCGGCGGAGCTGTCATGGCGGATGTATTCGTCCTGATCGACCACGGTGTCGCCCTTGCGGCCCTTCACCGTGACGGCGATGATCTCGTCAGCGAATCGGCCGGATTTCTGCGCCGCACTGGCCTTCTGCTGGGAAGCAAGGGCGAAGGCATCCTGCTCGTCGCGGGTGATCTGGTAGGCACGGGCCACGTTCTCGGCGGTGATGCCCATGTGGTAGCCGTGGAAGGTGTCCCACAGCCCGTCCTTCAGCATCGTGTCGACGAATTCCAGCCCGCCCATCTTGGTGCCGCCGCGCAGGTAGGCCGCGTGCTGGGAGGTGCTCATGCTTTCCATCCCACCGGCCGCGACCATTTTGCTTTCGCCGGTGCGGATCTGCTGCGCGGCCAGCGCCACGGCGCGTAGGCCCGAGCCGCAGACCTGGTTGATGCCGAACGCCGTCTTGTCGTCGGGCACGCCGGCCGAGCGCGCCGCCTTGCGGGCCGGGTTCTGGCCCTCGCCGGCGGCCAGTACCTGGCCCAGTATGACCTCGTCGATTTCGGAAGGATCGAGTTTGGCACGCGCGATCGCGGCCTCAATCGCCGTTGTGCCGAGTGACGCGGCGGCGACGGTGCCGAAGGCGCCGTTGAAACTGCCGACCGGCGTGCGGGCGGCGGAGACGATGACTACGTCATCCATGCTGGGTTCTCCCTGTGCGGGGGCCACTCCCCCTTGGCGTGGGATATTATCGCGTTCCGCCCAGGCCTGGAAGCAGGGGTTCGTGAAAGAGGGTGGCAGCGAGCACCCGGCAGCCAGGCAAGCCGGTAGATTTTCACCGCGTCGTCATAGTATGTTGCACCGCATCGCAACGATCGATCTCGGCTGAGGACCATTCCGGCCATAGATGAAATGCTGGATGAAACCGGTGGTGGTTTCTTCCTGATCCTGGCGTAAACTGCATTATTGCACCGCAGCACTCAAACGGAGGTGCCTATGTCCGATCCCGTCCTGAAGGCCGTCCATCCTCCTCTCGGTGTGGGCTCGTCCGAATCAAAGCCGCCGGTCGTGGTCAAGAAGTATGCCAATCGCCGGCTCTACAACACCGAGAGCTCGTCCTACATCACGCTCGAGAACCTGGCCGAAATGGTCCGCCAGGGCCGTGACTTCGTGGTCTACGACGCTAAGACGGGCGAGGACATCACGCGCGGCGTGCTGACCCAGATCATCGTCGACGAGGAGGGCAAAGGCCGCGCCATGCTGCCGACCAAGTTCCTGCGCCAGCTGATCGGCTTCTACGGCAACTCCATGCAGGGGCTGGTGCCTGATTACCTGGAGCAGGCGATGAGCGCCTTCGCGCAGCAGCAGGAGAAGGTCCGCGCCACGGTGCAGCAGACCGTCGGGCATCTGTTTCCGGGGATCGAGGAGGTCAGCCGCCAGAACATGGTGATGATGCAGCGCGCGCTTAGCCTGTTCACGCCGTTCCTTCCTGCCGTGGAGCCGACCTCCCCGCCAGCCGAGACGGAGGCGGCGGCGCTTCGTATCGAAATTGAGCGGTTGCGCAAGGAGTTGGCGCGGGCCCAGGGACGGGACCAAGTCAATGAGGCAGGCATCGGAGTTGCCGCCGAAGCCAGGCGCATATCGTGAGTTGAGAAAGTTTTTCGATTTATCTTTCATCGCTGACTCGTGATGGAGTTCTTCCTACGCGCGTGCGTTAAGCTCTCTCGTCAACCCAAAATTATGATCGGGGGAGATTAGGATGGATCAGATGAAGTACGAGTCCGAGGATGCCGAGGCATCGTCCCTGCCCGGTCGTGGACCCGAACGCCTGTCCGGGTCGGCCGCGCTCGCCGATCGGCATGTCGGCAACCGGATACTCGAACGCCGGATGACGCTCGGGCTGTCGTTGCAGCAGCTCGCGGCGCTGATCGGCGTGACCTACCAGCAGGCGCACAAGTACGAGCGCGGCATGAACCGCATCACCGCCGGCCGGCTCTATGACATCTCGCATGCGCTCGGCGTTCCGGTGTCGTGGTTCTTCGAGGGGCTGGGCGGTGACGCCAAGCTGCCGGAAGTGTCACCGCGGTTGCGCATGTCGCTTGAGCTGGCACGCAACTTCGCCGCCATCTCGAACGAGAAGCACCAGGAGGCGCTGAGCCAGATGGCCCGTGCCCTGGCCGGGCAACGCCAGACCGAGGCCGAGTAAGGTCCACACTGAACCCGGGCGCTGACAAGCGCGCGCCGGGTGACTATCTTTCCTGAACCGCTCATGTTCGATCTCGCGCCGCGACGCGGTGGGGTTCAGGAAGGGAAGAACGATGCTCAATCAGATGGTGCCTTTGCCGCTGAAGGATCCCAGCCTTTTCCGTCAGGCCAACTGCATCGACGGAAAGTGGGTGCAGGCCGATAGCGGCCGCATGACGGTCGTCGCCAACCCCTCCACCGGCGAGACGGTCGGCGAGGTTCCGGCACTCGGCGCCGCCGAAACGCGTCGCGCGATCGAGGCCGCATCGCGCGCGTTGCCGGCTTGGCGGGCGATGCTGGCCAAGGATCGGTCGGCGATACTTCGAAAGCTGTTCGACCTGATGCTGGCCAACGCCGACGACCTGGCGACGATCATGACCGCCGAGCAGGGCAAGCCGTGGGCCGAGGCGCGCGGCGAGATTGTCTATGCCGCGAGCTTCATCGAGTGGTTCGCCGAGGAGGGCAAGCGCGTTTACGGCGACACCATCCCGCAGAACGCCAAGGGCCGGCGCATCCTCGTGATGAAGGAGCCGATCGGCGTATTCGCCGCCATCACGCCGTGGAACTTCCCAGCCGCGATGATCACCCGCAAGGCCGGCCCGGGCTGGGCCGCTGGCTGCACTGGGGTGATCCGCCCGGCCAGCCAGACACCGTTTTCCGCCCTTGCCCTCGCTGTCCTGGCCGAGCGCGCCGGCATGTCGCCCGGCGTCTGCAACGTGATCACCGGACCGTCTGGCGAGACCGGGGCCGAAATCACCTCCAACCCGCTGGTCCGCAAGTTGAGTTTTACGGGAAGCACCGAGGTTGGGGCCAAGCTGCTGGCGCAGTGTGCGCCGACGATCAAGAAGACCAGCATGGAGCTTGGCGGCAACGCGCCGTTCATCGTGTTCGACGATGCCGACCTCGATGCCGCGGTGATCGGCGCGATGGGCAGCAAATTCCGAAATGCCGGCCAGACCTGCGTCTGCGCCAACCGGCTGATGGTCCAGTCGGGCGTCTATGACGCGTTCACCGCCAAGCTGAAGGTCGCGGTCGAGGCGCTGCGCGTCGGCGACGGCATGGCGGACGGTATCACCCAGGGCCCACTGATCAACGCCGACGCGGTGGCCAAGGTCGAAAGCCACATCGCCGACGCGCTGGAGCGGGGCGCCACTGTGGTGACCGGCGGTCACCGCCATGCGCTCGGCGGCAACTTCTTCCAGCCGACGGTGCTGGCCGACGTGCCGCGGGAGGCGTTGATTTTCCACGAGGAGACGTTTGGCCCGGTGGCGCCGCTGTTCCGCTTCGAAACCGAGGAAGAAGCCATCCAAATGGCCAACGACACCGAGTTCGGGCTCGCTTCGTATTTCTACGCGCGGGATATCGGGCGGATCTTCCGCGTGGCGGAAGCGCTGGAATACGGCATCGTCGGCGTCAACGAAGGGCTGATCAGCACCGAGGTGGCGCCGTTCGGCGGGATGAAGTCGTCGGGACTTGGCCGCGAGGGGTCGAAGTATGGGATCGAGGATTACCTTGAGATCAAGTATCTGGCGCTGGGCGGCATCGGCACCTAAGGCTGGGGCCCTGCCCCCGGCCTTCTGAAAGGCACCAAATGGACTTCGACCTCTTCGTGATAGGCGGCGGCTCCGGCGGAGTCCGCTGCGCCCGCATCGCCGCCGGCCATGGCGCCAGGGTTGGCATCGCGGAGGAACGCTTCTGGGGCGGCACCTGCGTCAATGTCGGGTGCGTGCCGAAGAAGCTGCTGGTCCAGGCCGGCGAGTATGGGGCGCTGGCTGAAGATGCCGTCGGCTTCGGCTGGGACATCCAGAAGGGTCCGCACGACTGGGCCAGGCTGATCGCCGCCAAGGATCGCGAGATCGGCCGGCTGAACGCGAGCTACGGGCGGCTGCTGACCAAGGCCGGCGCCACCATGTTCGATGCGCGCGCGACCTTCATCGACGCGCACACGCTGGATGTCGGCGGCAGGCGGATCACCGCCGAGCGCATCGTCGTCGCGACCGGCGGCCATCCGACGCGGCTGGACATTCCCGGCGCCGAGCTTGGCATCATTTCCGATGCGGCGTTCTACCTGCCCGCGCTGCCGCGCCGGATCGTCATCCTGGGCAGCGGCTACATCGCGGTCGAGTTCGCCGGCATCTTTTCGGCGCTAGGTGCCGAGGTGCACCTGATTTATCGCCAGCCGCTTCCGATCCGCGGCTTCGACATGGAGCTGCGCGAGGCGCTGGCCGACGCGCTCCAGGCCCAGGGCATCGTCCTGCATCCGAACAACACCGTGCCGCGGATCGAGGCCGCCGGCGAGGCGCGCGTGGTCCATCTGTCGGACGGCGGCAGGATCGAGACCGACCTGGTGTTCTTCGCCACCGGCCGTCATCCGAACGTGGACGGGTTGGGACTGGAGCGTGCCGGTGTGAAGCTCGATACCGGCGGCGCGGTGATCGTGGATTTCGCGTTGCAAACCAGCCAGCCGAACATCTTTGCCCTGGGCGACGTCACCAACCTGTTCAACCTGACCCCCGTCGCCACGGCCCAGGGCCACGCCTTGGCCGACACGCTGTTCGGCGGGCGGCCGCGCCGGGTGATGTTGGAGAACATCCCGACGGCGGTGTTCTCGATGCCGCCGATCGCGACCGTCGGTCTGACCGAGGATGAGGCTGGCGAGCTGGGGCCGGTCGACATCTATGTCGAGCGGTTCACCCCGTTGCGTCACAACCTGACCGGGCGGGCGCGGAGAACGGTGATGAAGCTGGTCGTTGACCAAGTGAGCCAGAAGGTCATCGGCGCCCACATGATGGGCGAGGACAGTCCCGAGATCATGCAGGGCCTGGCCATCGCCATCAACTGC
>JANXRT010000414.1 GCA_025356735.1 Acetobacteraceae bacterium
TTATCGCGCCCGCCTTGATGCCGGTGGTGCCGATGCCGTGGGTGATTTCGCGAATGTATAGCTCGGCGATCTCGTCCACGGTGCGGGCGCGCCAGTAGATCGGCAGGCCCATCGCCTCGAAATAGAAGCCGGTGGTGCAGATGATGTTCACGCCGGATTTCTCCGAGATCTCGGCCATCATGGCGGCGTCGCGGCCGAGCTCGATCGGGCAGGGATCGACGAAGCTGCGCACGCCGTGCTCGGTGCGGAGCTGCTTCAGGCGCAGCACGGCCTCGGCGATGAAGGCCGGGCGGTCAAGGACGGCGAGGGGGTCGTACTGGGCGCCCTCGAAGGCGATGAACAGATGCTCGTGCATCAGGGTGCGGCCGAGCGCCTCGATGGGGATTTGACCGGTCACGGTTTGGACCATCATCGTTTCTCTCTCCCTGCTGTTGGGGGAAGCTTGGCAGCTATGAACCGAGGCAGCCATCCCCCTATGCTGGCGTTTTTACGGGGTTGGACATGGCTGCACCGTTGGACGGCAAGGTCGCGCTGGTGACCGGGGCGGGCAAGAATATCGGCCGCGCCATCGCGCTGGGGCTGGCGGCCGATGGCGCGGCGGTGATCGTCAACGGGCGCGCCGATGCTGCGGCGTTGGATGCGGTGGTCGCGGAGATTTCGGCGGCCGGCGGCCAGGCGATGGCGGTCCGGGCCGACGTGTCGAAGCCCGACGAGGTCGAGGCGATGGTGGCGGCGGGCGTCGCGCGGTATGGCGGGCTGGACATCGTCGTTAGCAATGCCGGGCTGCGGCGGCAGACGGCCTTGCTCGACATCAGCCTGGAGGAATGGCGGGAAATCCTGTCGGTGGCGTTGGATGGCGCGTTCATCCTGGCGCGCGCCACGGTGCCGCAGCTGATCGCGCGCGGCGGCGGGCGGATCGTGGCGCTGTCGGGCGTTTCAACCCATATTGGCACGCCGAACCGCTGCCATGTGTCGGCCAGCAAGGCGGGGCTGGAAGGCTTGATGCGGGCGCTGGCGGTGGAGCTGGCGCCGCATCGGATCACCTGCAACAGCGTCAGCCCCGGCAGCATCGACACGCAGCGCGGCGTTTCGGCGGGGGCGCGGCCGGGGACGCTGACCGACCAGGGCATTCCGATTGGGCGGAAGGGAACGGTGGACGAGATCGCGGGAATGGTGCGCCATCTGGCCGGGCCGATGGGCGGCTACGTCACCGGCCAGACGCTGCATGTGAACGGTGGCGTGTTCTTGACCTGAGTGCCTTGCAGCGGCATGGCGCGGGTGGTGTTCTGTGGTGATGGAACCTGCACCCACGAGGCTTGCCGCCACCGTCCTGCTGCTGCGCGACGAGGATCCCTCGATGGAGGTGTTCATGGTCGTGCGCCACCATGAGATCGAGTTTGCCTCCGGCGCGCTGGTGTTTCCGGGCGGTCGGGTGGATGACGGTGATTACGCGATTGCCGCCGATCCGGCGCGGTTCCCGGCCGGGCACGGGCTCGATCCGGAGCAGGCAGCGCTGCATGTGGCGGCCATCCGGGAGATGTTCGAGGAGACTGGCATTCTGCTGGCCCGGCCGCACGCGACCGCGGCGCTGGTAACGGCCGCGCAGCTGCTTGCCATGGAAAGCCAGCGGGTGGCGCTGAATGCGGGCAAGCTGAGTTTTGCCGACCTGCTGGCTGCGGAGAACCTAAGCTTGGCACCCGACCTGCTGGTTCGGTTCGCGCACTGGATCACGCCTGTGACGATGACCAAGCGCTACGACACGCATTTCTTCATGGCGGTGGCGCCCCCGGATCAACTGGCCGCGCATGATGGGTCGGAAGCGGTGGACAGCGTCTGGATCACGCCGCAGGACGCGATCGCGGGGTCGGTCACGGGGAAGTACAAGCTGCTGTTTCCGACCGAGATGAACCTGGGCAAGCTGGCGCGCCACACCGATGCTGGGGCGGCGATGGCCGCCGCGGCTTCCTCGAAAATCGTGCCGGTGCAGCCGGTGATGCTGACCAACGACAATGGCGTGCGCACCATGCGCATTCCCACCGAGGCGGATTACGGCGGCGAGCTGTTCCAGGCCAATAATCCGCTGGCGATCGGGACTTAACGAATGCGCCCACGGGGCGCTTGCCGATGTCTGAAGCTGGGGCGGGGCTCGGGGCAGAGCCCCATGCTGGCTTTTAAACCTGCGAAGGCATCCCGGCCAGCAGCACCCGCTCGTCGCCGCGGAAATCCTTGACCACGCGGGATTGCACGTCGAACACCATCGTGGCGCGATCTTTCGGCGTGTAGGCCGGCCATTGCGGGATGGCGGGGTTGTTGGGGTTGCCGGCGTGGGCGAAGGCGAGCCAGGCGGCGCTCATCTGGTCGGCGAGTTTCTGTGGCTCCGGGCCGGTGCCGACCATCGAGGCGGATTTGGCTACGTTGTCGAATACGAGGGCCAGTTCCAGGGAGTGAGGGGTGCGCCATTTGCCACCGTCAACGGGGGTGCGCCAGTCAAGTTCGTAGAGATAGACGGGCGCGCCGTGCTGGGCGGCCTTGCGCTCGGCCTGTTGCCAGGCGCCCTGGCGCATGAGTTTGTCGGTCGAGATGGCAAAGAACAGGTCGCTTGGCGTGGCGTCGGGCGTTTTGGCGCGAAAGCCGGCCAGAACCTTTTCGAGGTCGCCGGGCGAGTACCAGGCGGCCAGGCGCTGGCGCAGTCCGGCTTCGTCGAGCGTGAAGGTGGATGGGTCGCCAGCGCCGATCAGCAGGGTTTCCTCGGTTGCCATGGTGCCGATCATCATCGGGATGGTGGCCGAGGTCGCGGGGCCGTTCGGCGACCAGGGGCCGTGCGGGAGTGAGCGGCCGTCGGCAACGGGGCGGTAGTTCGGCTTGTCAGATGATTTCGCCGCCTTGGCCAGTCCCTCCAGCAGCTTGTCCATAGGTAGAGCGGCGAGCTTGGCGGCGTCGGCCGGCTGCATGTCGAGTGCCGCGAGCAGGGTTCGCGTCTGTTTGGTGGCGGCGTCGCGGTCCATGGCTTCAAGATAGTATGAGCCGCTTTGGACGATGGCGCGATGGAACAGGCCACGCGCAGACGGCATCGCCATCACGCAGCTGACCTTGGCGCCGCCGCCGGACTGGCCGAAAATCGTGACGTTGGCTGGATCGCCGCCGAATTCGGAAATATTGTCGCGAACCCAGGCGAGGGCGGCCACAAGGTCGAGCATGCCGGCATTGCCGGAGTCGGCGAGTTGCGGCGCCAGCTCGCCGAGATACAGGTAGCCGAAGGCGTTGAGGCGGTGGTTGACGGTGACAACGACGACGTCGCCCTTCCGGGCAAGGCGGGTGCCGTCGAAGACGTTGCGCGATCCCGATAGCGAGGAGAAGTCGCCGCCGTGGAACCAGACCATGACCGGGCGCTTGCGGTGGTCGCGCAACGCGGGCGTCCAGACGTTGAGGGCGAGGCAATCCTCGCTCATCTCGTCGTCGAAGGTCCAGGAGCTGAACAGGGTCGAACGCGGGGATTTGAGCTGCGGCGACATCGGGCCAAAAGCGGTGGTTTCGCGGGTTTCGCGCCAGGGGGTTGGCGGCTGGGGCGGGCGAAAGCGGCCGGCGCCGGCGGTGGAGGCGCCGTAGGGAATGCCCTTGAAGGTGAGGATACCGTCCGTGGCGGTGCCTTTGACCTTGCCGTATTTTGTGGTCGCGATGGATGTTTCGTTTTTTGCCTGAGCGGCCGGAATGCCGGTGGCCAGGCCGCCGGCGATTGCGGCTCCGAGCAATGTGCGACGATCGATCATGGCCGACTCCCGATAATTTTCGTTGCTGCAACCCTGTGCCGTGTTCCGGTGCCACACAAGCCCGGCTGTTGCGGCGGGCCGGGCGGTGCCATATCGCATCCTGAAATGTGGGTGCGGAGGCTGGATCCATGCAGAACGAGCTGCGGCGGCTGATCGATGCGTCGCGGCGGATCGTGTTCTTCACCGGCGCGGGGATTTCGACCGAGTCCGGCATTCCGGATTTCCGCTCGCCGACAGGGATCTGGAAGACCAACAAGCCGATCGACTTCTCCGACTTCATAGCGTCGGCGGAGGCGCGGCGGGAGACCTGGCGGCGCAAGTTCGCGACCGATCCGACCATCCGCGCGGCCAAGCCGAACCGCGGGCACCGGGCGGTCGCGACGTTGGTCCGGCAAGGGCGCGCGCGCTCAGTGATCACGCAGAACATCGACGGGCTGCACCAGCAATCGGGCGTGGCGGAGGACAAGGTCGTCGAGCTGCACGGCAACACGACATACGCCGCGTGCCTCGATTGCAGCAAGCGTTTCGAGATCGATGCCTTGAAGGAGCCGTTCGAGCGAACCGGGGAGGCGCCGGTCTGCGATGCGTGCCTCGGCCACATCAAGACGGCGACCATATCGTTCGGTCAGCCGATGCCGCAGGCCGCGATGCGGCGGGCAGAGGCGGAAACCCTGGCGGCCGATCTGTTCGTCGTCGCCGGCTCGTCGCTGGTGGTCTATCCGGCGGCGGCGTTTCCGCGCCTGGCCAAGGAGAACGGCGCCAAGCTGGTGATCGTCAACAACGAGGCGACACCGCTCGATCGGGTGGCCGACCTTGTGGTGAACGCGGCGATCGGCGACGTGTTGGGCGATGTGGTCGGCGTGAATTGACGCCCGCCCGGCGAACCGGGCGGGCGGAGGATCAGGCGGCCTTCATATGTGCTTCGGCGTATTCGTAGTTGGCGATCTTGTCGAGCCAGTTGGTGACGTAGTCCGGGCGGCGGTTGCGGAAATCGAGGTAGTAGCTGTGCTCCCACACGTCGAGGCCGAGCAGCGCGCGGCCGTCGCCGGTGGCGACCGGGTTGGAGCCGTTCGGGGTCTTGGTCACCTTCAACTTGCCGTCGGTGCCGAGCACCAGCCAGGCCCAGCCGGAGCCGAACTGCGTGGTGGCGGCGGTCTTGAAAGCTTCCTTGAACTTGTCGACACCGCCCAGATCGGACGTGATCTTGGCTTCGAGCGCGGCGGGCATCTTGCCGCCGTTGTTGGGGGACATGTTCTCCCAGAACAGGACGTGGTTCCAGTGCTGGCCGGCATTGTTGAACACCGGCGCCATGTCCGGCTTGTTGTTGGTGAGTTGGATGATTTCCTCGAGCGACTTGCCCTGCAGCGACGCATCCTTCTCGACGAAGCCGTTCAGCGCCGTGACGTAGGCCTGGTGGTGCTTGTCGTGATGCAGCTCGAGGGTTTCCTCGCACATGCCCTGGCCCGCGAGCGCGGTCTTGGCGTAAGGTAAGGTGGGGAGTTCGAAGGCCATGGCGCATTCTCCGTTCAGGATCTGGGCAGGTGTCAGCGGCGGCCAATCTTGCATGGGTCGCCAAATCGCGCCACCTCCCGGGGATGAACGATACGCTTGTCGAATTTGTCCGGCGGCACGATCCGGACCGGTTTTTCACCGCCTTGTTCGCGCCGGCCGAGCGGCGGGGCGCATTGCTGGCGCTGTATGCGTTCAACCACGAGCTGGCCCGGGCGCGCGAGGCGGCGCGCGAGCCCGGGCTGGCGTTGATCCGGTTGCATTGGTGGCGTGAGGTGGTCGAGGGCGCGGAAAAGCGCCACGAAGTCGCGACGCCGCTGTCGGCGGCGCTGAATGCCGGCGAGCTCGACCGCGCCGACCTGCTGGCGTTGATCGACGCGCGCGAAGCCGAGGCGGAGCCGGCCATCGCCGACCTGGCAGCCTGGCGGAGGTACCTGCTTGGCTGCGCGGGTGGGCTTTCGGTTGCTGCCGGGCGGGCGCTGGGTGCCGCCGATCCGGAGATACTGCGCCCGCTTGGCGCGGCCTTCGGGGTTGCCGGCGTGCTTCGCAACACGGCGGCGCTGGCACGCCAGCAGCGCTGCCTGCTGCCCGAGGATGTGTTGGAAAGCGCCGGCCTGTCGCCGGAATTCGTCATCCAGCGCCCCGACACGCCGCAGCTGGCGACGGTGCGGAACATTCTGGCCGACGAGGGAAGGAAGATGCTGGGGGAAGGCTCGGTCCCGGCCGGCGCTATCGCCGCGGCGTTGCCGGCGGTTCTGGCCAAACGCGACCTTGATCGGCTGACGCGGTCGGATCGGCCCATTCAAGTGGGTCGCGGCATCGGCGACAAGCTGGCGGTGCTGGTCGCCGCCCTATCCGGCCGGCTGTAATGCGGTTGATCTGAACGGTCAGCTCATTGGGCGGCGATGGCATCCGGGTTCACGAACCGGCCGGCGATGTACAACTGGCGCGCGAGGCGTTCGACAGTGGCGAGGTTCGGCCAGACGGTGCCATTGAGCGTCTGCATCCGCGTGTCCACCGCAACGAACTGGTAGCCGCCATCACGGCGAACAGCGGCTCCGACGAAATTGCCGTTCACGTCAATTACGTGGGACTGGATCATTGGAATTATGCCATCGCCGGACAACCCGCGATGCCTCTCAGGAGGAAATCATGTTCAGCCGAAAACTTTGGTTCCATCGCGCAACAGCGGCTACGCTATGGAGAAAGACCCATTAAGGGCATCGACACCTTCGTTCGACCGAATACATTTCCCACTCCGTTTTTTTGTTTTTTCTGCAACCTTGCCTACCCCGAGGTTGAACTTGGGAGCAATTCAGGTCAACCATCACGTTAATCGCTAACGCATTGATAACCCTAGACGTAAACAAAAGGTTACTCGGCGGCCTGCATCTTGCGCGGCGGGGTCTGGATGACGGGCAGCAGGCCAGGCGCATCGAACGACCTGGCACGCCGCTCCTGCGATGCGGGTTCGTAGAGGGTGCCGCGCTGGGCCGGCTGGCGGCCTATCGAGTAGATCAGCTCCTCCATCGCGGCGGGCGGGAATTCCTGGCCGTGCTCTGTGCCGGCGGCGCGCGAGATGCTTTCGTTCATCAGCGTGCCGCCGAGGTCGTTGGCGCCGGCGTCGAGGCAAAGGGCGGCGCCGAGCGGGCCCATCTTGACCCAGGAGGTCTGGATGTTGCGGATCACCGGGTGCAGCACGAGGCGGGAGACGGCGTGCATCAGGATCGCCTCGCGCACGGTCGGGCCGGTGCGGGCCAGGCCGCGCAGGTACATCGGCGCCTCCATGTGCACGAACGGCAGCGGCACGAATTCGGTGAAGCCGCCGGTTTCGACCTGGAGGTCGCGAAGCCGGAGCAGGTGGTTGGCCCAGTGCTCCGGACGCTCGACATGGCCGTACATGATGGTGGCGGTGGTGCGGAAGCCCTGGGCATGGGCGGCGCGCATGACGTCCAGCCATTCGGCGGTGTTGAGCTTGTCGGGGCATATCTTTTGCCGGATTTCGTCGTCGAGGATTTCGGCGGCGGTGCCGGGCAGGGTGCCTAGGCCGGCTTCCTTCAAGCGGCCCAGGAAGTCGAAGACGGGGATACCTAGGGTGGCGGCGCCCTGAAAGATTTCGAGCGGAGAGAAGGCGTGGATGTGCATCTCGGGAATTGCCGCCTTGATGGCGCGGACGATGCCGATATAGGTCTCGCCGGTGTAGTCCGGGTGGATGCCGCCCTGTAGGCAGACCTCGGTGGCGCCGCGGGCCCAGGCTTCCTCCGACCGGCGAACGATTTCGCCGATCGCCAGGTCGTAGGGGGTGCCGCGCAGCGCCTCGTGGGTCTTGCCCTTCGAGAATGCGCAGAAGGTGCATTTGTAGTAGCAGATGTTGGTGTAGTTGATGTTGCGGTTGACGACGTAGCGGACGGTTTTTCCGGCTGTCTTCTCCCGCAGCCCGTCGGCGGCGGTGATCACGGCCGCGTAGTCGATGTCGCGGGCGGCGAACAGGCGGACGATCTCGGCGGGTTCCAGGCGGGTGCCGGCAGCGGCGCGCGACAGGATTTTTTTCAGGGTCGGATCGATTTTGGCCAGGCGCGGCGCGGGCGGGGCCGGAATGGTTGTAAGGCCGGGCGCCCAGGTATCATCGCGCACGAAGCCCTCGGCGTCGGAGGCGCGGCGGACTTTGGCGGCGATTGGCGGGGCCAGCCACTTCTCGGGTTGCATGACGTAGGCGGGGTAGACTGGCAGCCGCTGCACCAGGATTTTTCCATGGTCGGCGGTGCGGGCCGCCAGTTTTTCCAGTTCCGGCCAGGGGGCTTCCGGGTTGACGTGGTCGGGCGTGACCGGGGAGACGCCGCCCCAGTCGTTGATGCCGGCATTGATCAGCTCGCCGTATTCGATGGGAGTGAGGTTGGGCGGCGCCTGGAGGTTCATGTCGCCGCCGAGGATCGTGCGTGCCGCGGCGACGGTCCAGAGCATGTCGTCGAGGTCGGGTTCTTCGGCGTTGGCGCGTTTGGTATCGGGCTTGGCGCGGAAGTTCTGGACGATGACTTCCTGGATGTGGCCGTATTCCTGGTGCATGTCGCGGATGGCAAATAGCGCTTCGAGCCGTTCGCGCCTCGTCTCGCCGATGCCGATCAGGATGCCGGTGGTGAACGGCACGGCCAGCTGGCCGGCGTGGCGCAGCATTTCGAGGCGCAGGACGGGGACTTTGTCGGGCGAGCCGTGATGCACGAAGCCAGGGGCCATCAGCCGCTCGGACAGGCTTTCGAGCATGATGCCCTGGCTGGCCGACACGGTTCGCAGCGTCGCGATCTCGTCGCGGGTCATCACGCCGGGATTGACGTGGGGCAGCAGGGTGGTTTCGCGCAGCACCAGCGCGCACATCTCGGCCAGGTAGCCGATGGTGGTTTCGTGGCCGAGGGCGGCCAGGGCCTCGCGCGCGGCGCGGTAGCGGAGTTCGGGCTTGTCGCCGAGGGTGAACAGCGCCTCAGTGCAGCCGGCGGCCTCGCCAGCGCGGGCGATCGCCAGGATTTCGTTGGCGGAGAGGTAGGCGGCATGGCCGGCGCGGGGTGTCTCGGCGAAAGTGCAGTAGTGGCAGACATCGCGGCATAGCTTGGTTAGCGGGATGAAGACTTTGCGGGAGTAGGACATTAGGCGGCCATGCGCTGCGTCTCGCATCTCTGCCGCTTCACGCATGAGGTCGGGCAGGGGTGTGGTTTCCAGATGGTGAAGCAGGGCGTCGTCGGTCATGGGTTTGCGGGTCCGGCTTGGGGCGTGTTCCGCGTGACGCGGGTTCGCCTGTTGGGTGGACGCTGCCTCCGCCCGGTCGCTTCCGTCAATGGAGATAGGAGGGGGGCTGCATTGCCGGGCCTGCCGGGATGCCGGATGATCGCGGAAAGTGGGAAGGGAGACGACCATGAAGTTCGGTTTCAGCGCGCCGGTGAGTGGGGCGCTTTGCGCGCCCGGGCCGATGACCCGCATCGCCGTCGAGGGCGAGGCGATGGGTTACGACTACCTGACGGTGAGCGACCACGTCGTCATTCCGCGCGATATCGAGGCGAAGTATCCATATTCGGCGACCGGCGAGTTTCCCGCCGGCGGACGCCAGCCGCGGCATGAGCAACTGACGGCGCTGACCTGGATTGCGGCGAAGACGTCTCGCATCCGGCTGTTGACCTCGGTGATGGTGGTGCCGCACCGGCCGGCGGTGCTGACGGCCAAGATCGTTTCCACCCTAGATCTGCTGTCGGGTGGCCGGGTGGAGCTGGGGATTGGCGCCGGGTGGATGCGCGAGGAGTTCGAGGCGCTTGGGGCGCCGGCTTTCGAGGCCCGCGGGCGGGTGACGGACGAGTATATCCTGGCGATGCGGGCGTTGTGGAACGACGAGAACCCGGCGTTCCAGGGCGAGCATGTGAGCTTCTCCAACATCGAGTTCGAGCCGAAGCCGCCGGCGCGGGAGAACGGGATGCACGGTCCGCGGATCTGGGTTGGCGGCGAGAGCGGGCCGGCGTTGCGGCGGGTGGCGAAGCTGGCGGATGGCTGGTTTCCGATCGGCGTCAATCCGGCGCATCTGTTGGAGACGCTGCCTCGGTTGTCGGCGGGCATTGATAAGTTGCGAGCGATGGTGGCTGAGGCGGGGCGCGATCCTGGGGCGATGCAGATTGGCTATCGGGTGCAGGCTTTTGGCGAGGGTATTCCCGCGTTGGGCACAGACGGCAATCGGCGGCTGTTTTCGGGTAGCGTTTCGGACATTGTCGGTGATGTTCGCGCGCTGCGTGATCTGGGCGTGGGTTGGCTGGATTTCGGCTATCCCGGATCTTCCGCCGAGGAGATCCTGTCGGCGATGCGTTCGTTCCACGAGTCGGTAATTTCTAAAGTATAGGGGTTCAAAGGGGCGACGCCCTCCGCAGGCATTCCAACTGGCCGAAGGCGGCCAGTCAGAACCTTGGCCGGCTTCGCCCCTTTGCGGGTTTGGGCAGAGCCCAAGCTTTTTGGAGGTTGTTCATGAAACTAGGCATGTTTCTTCGTTTGGGCGGTGCCAAGCCATCTTTGGATATGGAGACGGTGCTGGAGGCTGAGCGGTTAGGGTTTGACTCGGTCTGGACCGGCGAGGCTTACAGCACGGATGCGGTGACTCCGATTGCCTGGGTGCTGGCGAGGACCACCAAGATCAAGGCGGGCACCTCGATCATGCAGATACCGGCGCGGACGCCGGCTTGTGCCGCGATGACGACAATGACTTTGCAGGCTTTGTCGGGCAACCGGTTTTTGTGCGGGGTTGGGGTTTCGGGGCCTCAGGTGGTGGAGGGCTGGCACGGGACGCGGTTCGGCAAGCCGATGCCGCGGACGCGGGAGTATATTCAGATCATCCGGCAGATCCTGGCGCGCGAGGCGCCGCTTACGTTCGATGGCGAGGAGTATCAGATTCCGTATCGGGGGCCGGATTCGACGGGGTTGGGGCGGCCGTTGAAGAGCATCATGCATGCGGACCCGAACGTGAAGTTCTATACGGCGGCGATCACGCCGGCGGGATTGCGAACGGCGGGCGAGGTCGCGGACGGGACGTTGCCGATCTGGATGTCGCCGGAGCAGCCCAAGACGATTACCGACGCGATCGTCGAGGGTCGGCGGCGGGCCGGGAAATCCGAGAGTCTTTCCGACTTTGACGTGGCGCCGTATGTGCGGGTTCGGATGGGTGACGATCTGCAGGCTTGCCGGGATTCTGTGCGGCCGGATCTGGCGCTTTATATTGGCGGCATGGGGGCTCGGTCCAAGAACTATTACAACGATCTGACGCGCCGGCTGGGGTATGAGGAGGCGGCGGTCAACATTCAGAACCTTTATCTGGCGGGGTCGAAGAAGGAGGCGGAGGCGCTGGTGCCGGATGCCTTGATCGACGAGGTTTGTCTGGTGGGGTCGGCGGATCGGATACGGGACCGGCTGTCGGCCTGGAAGCAGGCGGCGGGGGATAACCAGGTCGGGACCATGTTGTTGAACGGGGCTTCGGTGGAGGCTATGCGGCTGGTGGCGGAGGCTGTGCTTTAGGTGCGGCGCCGGCTGGGTTGATTGAGCCCTGGGATGCCCGCGGCGATGTGACCCGGTTACTCGCGCAAGCCGGCGCTGCGCAGGCCATCCATGATGTGCTCAAGATCATCCGGCGCGGCGTTCCACTTGCGCAGTTCGGCGCGCGCCGAGAAATCGGGCTTGATTTCCATGATCCTGGCCAGGGCCGTCGCCGCGTCGGGGCTACCCATTCGGCCGAGCGCCGCACACTCCAGAAGATGCGTCCAGTAGAAGTGCGGCAAGCTTATCCGCTGCACGTCGGCAATGGTTTCCTGGTATTGGCCGCGGCTGAAATGCAGCCGCGCGAGGCTGAAATGGTACCATCCCGGATGCAACGGGTTGAGGCGTTGGGCGCGTTGGGTCAGTTCGACGCCGCGCTCGAACTCTCCCATGAAAGCCAAATAATGGCCGACATCGGCGAGCGTTTCGGGATCGTTAGGGTTCAGCTCCAGCGCGCGGGCGGCTTCGACCTCGAACCTATCGTTTTCAGCTCGGAAGAAGTGGACGATGGCCAGCCAGCATCGGGCGTAGGCATTTTGCGGGTCCAGCTGCGTCGCGGCGAGCGCGTGCACCATCGCGCGGCCGATCGGGTTGGGCCGGGGGTTCATGTCGAACCGATGCTCGCCGAGATAGACGTTGGCGAGCAGCGCGTGCGCGTCCGACGATAGCGGATCGAGCTCGACGGCGCGTTCGAGCAGGTCCCGCGCCTCGGCATGGATGTCGGCGCGCAGCATCCACGTGTAGCGGCGTGCCCGCAGCAGGCAATCGTAGGCGTCGAGTTCGGCGGGCCGCTTGATCAGCGCGCGTCGCAGCGCCGCGTCCTGCGTTCGGACGCCGAGAGTTGCCGCGATGGTGCGCGTCACCTCGTCCTGAAGGGTAAAAATGTTTTCCATGTCGCCGTCGTAGTGGTCGCCCCACATCTGCAGGCCGGTCGTCGCGTCGATGAACTGGACGGAGATGCGAACGCGGCCGGCGGCGCGGCGCACGCTGCCCTGCACGACGTAGCCCGCGCGCAGTCGGTCGCGCAGCTCTGCGATGTCCACCGCCCGGCTCTTGAAATGGAAGGTCGAGGCGCCGGCGATGACCTGGAGATCGCGGAATCGCGACAAATTGGTGATGATGTCCTCGGTCAGGCCGTCGGCGAAATACTCGTCGGTCCCGGCGCTGAGGTTGGCGAACGGCAGGACGGCGAGAACCGGTTTTGACGATGGCTCGGCCAGTCGGTGCGGCGACCCGGCTTCCGCGGCGACCGGCGCGTCGTCTAGAACGACGACTTGGCCGGTGAATTCGAACCCGCGTCCGCGGATCGTTCTGATCTGGCGCGAGACATCGCCGAGCGCGCGCCGAGCGGCCTTGACGCAGCTGGAGATTGTCGCGTCCGAGACCGCCCGGCCACCCCATACCTCGTTCACGATCTCGTCCCGGCCGGTCACCCGGCCCGGATTATGGACGAAGAACAACAGCAGATCGAACACCAGAGGTTCGACGTGGCGGACCTGCCCGCCGTCGCACAGCTCAAATCTTTTTGCGTCGAGGGTGAATTGCGCAAACCGATATCGCACCATGACCTCACGTGCGGGCTAGACCCCCGTTCAACTAGCACACCCTCTGACAATCCCCCAGAAATCCCCGGCTCCAGACAGGGTAATTCCCAGCTTGTCCCCAAGCATCGGGGGCCTGGCTGCGACATAAGCGATCGTCTTGTCAGCCGGCCGCACACCAGACCAGGGAGGATACGATCATGGATGACACAATCGCGACCCCGCCGAACTACGCCGCCATCAAGTCCAGGCAGAATGCGGCCTGGGCGTCTGGCGACTATGCCCGCATCGGCGTCACGCTGCAGATCACCGGCGAGCAACTCGCCGAGGCGATGGACCTGCCGCCGGGAGCCAAGGTTCTTGACGTCGCGGCTGGCAACGGCAACGCGACGCTGGCCTTCGCCCGCCGCGGGTGCGACGTGACCTCGACCGATTACGTGGACGCGCTGTTGATGCGGGGCCGGGCCCGGGCGGAGGCGGAAGGGCTGGAGATCGCGTGGCAGGTCGCCGATGCGGAGCAGTTGCCGTTCGAGGACGGACGCTTCGACGCCGTCGTGTCGACCTTTGGCGTGATGTTCGCGCCGAATCAGGCGGCCGCGGCGGCCGAGATGGTCCGCGTGTGCCGGACGGGCGGCAGGATCGGCATGGCCAACTGGACGCCGGACGGGTTCATTGGCCAGCTGTTTAAGACGCTCGGGCGCCACGTGCCGCCACCGCCGGGTGTCATGTCGCCTGCGCTGTGGGGCAGCCGGCCCTGGCTCGATGAAGCTTTCGGGGCAGGCGCACGGTCAGTCGCGGTCAGCGAGCACTCGTTCGTGTTCCGGTATGCATCGCCGGAGCATTTCATCGATGTGTTTCGGACATATTACGGTCCGGTGCACAAGGCCTTCCTGTCGCTCGACGCGGCAGGGCAGGTGGCTCTGGAGGCGGATTTGCGCGAGCTCGTGGCGCGGTTCAACCGGTTGACCGATGGGACGATGCGTGTGCCGTCGGCGTATGCGGAAGTTATTGTGACGCGGAGTTGACGACGAACGCTGGAGGCAAGGCCAGGGGCTCTGCCCCTGGACCCCGCAAAGGGGCCGTCGCTCCTTTGAACCCCTCTACTTAGGTTAGGCGCTCCGGGGTGCTATCCCGGCCAGGCGCTGGACCAGCGGTCGGCGTGTGCCACCTCCGCGACCGGGCGGCGTTTTACAGGACCGAAATGGCCTTCCGGCCAGCCGATCGGCATCAGCGCGAAGGTATCGACCTCCGCCGGGATGCCGAGCAGCTGCTTGAACTCGGCTTCGATACGTAGGTGGTTGGTGGTGATGAGGGTGCCGAGGCCGAGCGCGCGGCAGGCCAGGATGATGTTCTGCACGGCCGGGTAGATGCTGGCGCCGCGGATGCGGTCGAGATAGAGGCGTTCGGCCTCATGGTGCTGGCGCCAGGCGGGGTCGATCGCATCCGGCGCCGGCAGGTCGCGCTGGTGCAGACAGGGGACGAGCAGCACGGGCGCGTCGCCCATATGGTCCCACAAATGGGCGCCGGCGGTTAGCATGCGCTGCCACTCGTTTTCAGTCAGGTGGCTCGGGCAGCTGCGTGCCTGGTAGATGGCTGCGGCGATGTCGGAGGCTTTTCGGTAGAGCGCACCTACCTCACGGCGCAGTCCGGCATCGCGGATGACGACGAAGTGCCAGTTCTGCGCGTTGCCGGCGGAGGGCGCGCGGATGGCGGCGTCGAGCACGCGGGTGATCAGCGCGTCGGGCACCGGATCGGGGCGCAGGCGGCGCTGGGCGCGCGCGGTATAGATCGTCTCGAACAGGTCGGACGAAGATGGCAGGGCGTCGGGCATCGTGGACCTCGTTGGTATAGGCCGTCTCCGTCAGCGATCAGGCTGGGACCTTTCGCGAATGTTGCAGGTTACATCATCCATTCAGACGGATTACGATGAAGTTCCGAAACGGAAATCGGTCGTCTATCTAGGGCGGGTCTGGTCAGAACCCGGGTAGGTCTGGAGGCGGGTAGTATGGCTTGTCGCCAAGCGAACGGACACGGTCCCAGAATTTTGGGCCGGCGGCGAAGCCGGCTTCGTTCAGTTCCGCACTTTGGCGCCAGATGTTCCAGGAGTCCGGGTGCAGGCGGCTGGCTTCGGCGAGGAAGGGTTCGGCCTCGGCGCTGCGGTCGTGGCGGCGTAGCCATAGGCCGAGGCGGAAGTTGGCATCGGCGAGCGCCATTTGCGGAGTGAATTTCGGCAACTTTTGGCGAGCTTGGTCGCCGTCGAGCGCGTGCTTTCCGGTTTTCACCCACTCCTTGACCGCCGTGTAGTAGAGGTCGCGAGCGGTGACGCGGGCGGCGAGGTCGGCGTCCGTCATGGCGCCTTCTGTGCCGGGGTCGTTGCGGCGGAAATGGTCGGTGGCGCCAGCGGTTTCAGGTGGGCGAACGATGTGGCCTTCCTCGTCGATCCAGACCGATTGCGGCACGTTGACCATGCCGTACAGCGAGGCGACGCGGTGCTCGACGTCGATGAGGGACAAATAGGTCGGGTTGACGCGCTCGATCCACGGCCTTGCTTGTTCGGGGCCTTTTCCTTCCTCGGCTACGGCGACGACGGCGAATTCTTCGTTTTTCAGGCTATCGGAAAGATCCTGCCACACGGACAGGTCAAGCCGGCAGCCTCACCAGGACGCCCAGGTCGTCAGGAACACTTTTTTGCCGCGCAGTTCGGACAGGCTGTGGGAGACGCCGGCGAGGTCGGGCAGTGTGAAGTCCGGCGCTTGGAGGCCGGCGAGTGCATTGGCGCGGGTTTCGGCGGCGGTTCCCAGCACCCAGGCGTCGCCGGTCGCGGTCGCGACGACGGGGTTGCCGAGCAGGCTCCAGAAGGCGGCGAGATCAACCTGGCCGCCCACGCGGGCGTCACCGGCGAGCGGTACGCAAAGCTCGTCGCGGCACATGCCCTCAGGCTTTAGGGTCCAGCCGGAGATCTTTTCCGCATCCGCTGCCGATAGTCGAAGGCCGCCGGTGGTGGCGACCTCATGCTCGCCGCGATCCGTCAACACCGTCACCATTGGCACGCTCCTGCAGCCGGGTTCCTGAGCGTTATCGTGCGGCTATCCGATTGACTTGGCAATATGGCGATGCCTACGCTGGCCGCAGAACGAGGCTGCGAGCACGCTGGCTTAATGGCGGCCAAACGGGGAAATACATGATCCAGAACCTGCGCCGCGCCGGCCTTGCCGCCTTTGCCTTCGGCACGTTGTTCGCCGGCCAGCCAGCGATAGCGGCCGATACCATCAAGATCGCCTACATCGATCCGTTCTCGGGGCCATTCGCCTCGGGCGGCGACGAGTTCCTCAAAGTCTTCACGATGATCATCGCGCGCCAGAATGAGCTTGGCGGCGCGTTGGGGCGGAAGTTCGAGCTGGTGCCGTTCGATGACAAGCTGCAGCCGGCCGAGGCACTGATCGCGCTCAAAAGCGTCACCGACCAGAACATCCCGTTCGTGATGCAGTGCACGGGGTCG
The DNA here is from genome assembly GCA_025356735.1 of Acetobacteraceae bacterium. Classification (GTDB taxonomy): domain Bacteria; phylum Pseudomonadota; class Alphaproteobacteria; order Acetobacterales; family Acetobacteraceae; genus PALSA-911. Next base: position 16,365 of record JANXRT010000414.1, read on the forward strand.
AACGTTGGCGCGGCGCTGATCGACGGCGTTTCTAAGCACAACGCGCGCAACCCCGACAACCGCGTGCTGTATCTGAACTGCGGCGCGCTGGCGACCGAGCTAACCAACGAGAAGTGCGACTTCTGGCAGTTCCGCTTCACCAGCAACGTGGACATGCGCGCCTATACGCGGGTCAAGGGGCTGCCGGCGGACATCAAGTCCGTCTATATGCTGAACCAGGATTACCTGTTCGGGCAGTCGATCCAGCACGACACGCGCAAGTGGCTGGAGAAGCTGCGGCCCGACATCAAGATTGTCGCCGACGAGCTGATGCCGTTCGGCAAGGTGCAGGATTTCTCGTCGTATGTGGCGAAGATCAAGGCGTCGGGCGCCCAAAGCGTGGTTACCGGCAACTACAACCGCGACCTCAACTTGTTGATCAAAGCGACGGTCGATGCCGGGCTGGACGTGCGGTTCGACACGTTCCTGGCGCATCTGATCGGCGGCCCAACGGCGATCGGGGCGGCGGGCGAGAACCGGCTGTCGTCCGTGGTGGATTATCACGGTAACGTCGCGGTCGATCATAAGGCGCCGGAGGCGGAGAAGTTGACGGCGGAATGGCGCAAGAGCCATGACACCGATTTCTCCGAGCTGCCGTTCGTGACGATGTTCGACATGCTGACCAAGGCGATCAACATGGCCAAATCGACCGACCCAATGAAGGTGGCGATGGCGCTGGAGGGCATGCAGGTCACCGACCTGGTTGGCCAGGTCAACACGATGCGCAAGGACGACCACCAGCTACTGATTCCGCTTTACGCGTCGGTGTTCACCAAGGACATCAAGTATGACAGCGAGCATACCGGGTTCGGCTGGAAGACCGGCACCGAGGCGACGGCCGCCGACTTGACCCTCCCCACCACCTGCCAGATGAAGCGGCCGACCTCCTAGAAGGCGGTCGTAAACCGACATGGAGACGCTGGTAATCTCCCTGCTGAACGGGCTGGTTTACGGCATGCTGCTGTTCATGCTGGCGAGCGGGCTGACATTGATCTTCAGCATGATGGGCGTGCTGAACTTCGCCCATGCCAGCATCTACATGATCGGCGCCTACCTGGCGTTCCAGGTCAGCCAGTGGGTCGGATTCTGGCCGGCGCTGATCCTGGCGCCGGTGCTGTGCGGGCTGCTGGGGGCGGCGATCGAGGTCTTTGGGCTGCGGCGGGTACATCGCAACGGGCACATCGCCGAGCTGCTGTTCACCTTCGGGCTGGTGTTCATCGTCGGGCGCAGCGTGCAGATGACGTGGGGCATGCTGCCGATGGCGTATAGGGTCCCGGCGCTGCTCGATTTTCCGCTTTTTACGGTGTATGGCGCCAATTTCCCGGCCTATCGCGGGTTCATGCTGTTGGTGTCTGCGGGGATGCTGCTGGCGACCTGGCTGCTGCTGAAGAAGACGCGCATCGGACTGATCATCCAGGCAGCCTTGA
>JANXRT010000476.1 GCA_025356735.1 Acetobacteraceae bacterium
GAAGGTGACGTTCATCAACGAGATGGCCGACCTGTGCGAGAAGACCGGCGCCGACGTGCACGATGTCGCCCGCGGCATCGGGCTGGACGGGCGGATCGGGCGCAAGTTCCTGCATCCCGGCCCCGGCTTCGGCGGCTCCTGCTTTCCCAAGGACACGTTGGCGCTGGTGCGGATCGCGCAGGATTTCGGCGCCCCGTCGCGGCTGGTCGAGCAGGTCGTGCTGGTCAACGACGCCCGCAAGGCGAGCATGGCGGTGCGGATCGAGCATGCCTGCGGCGGCTCGGTGCGCGGCAAGGTGATCGCCGTGCTTGGCCTGACGTTCAAGCCCGAAACCGACGACATGCGCGACAGTCCCTCGCTGCCGATCGTTTTTCGTCTTATCGAGGATGGTGCCGTGGTGCGGGCTTTCGACCCGGAGGGCATCGAACAAGCTAAAAAGCTGCTGCCGCCGGAGGTGGTCTATTGCCAGAGCGCGCTCGATGCCGCCGCCGGCGCCGATGCCCTGGTCGTGGTCACCGAATGGAACGAGTTCCGTGCCATCGAGCCGTCGCAGCTGGCCGGCGCGATGCGCGGGCGGGTGATCGTCGATCTCCGCAACGTCTATGATCCGGCGGCGATGCACGCCGCCGGGTTCGACTACCAGTGCATCGGCCGGCCGACGGAAGCGGAACGAATACACGCATAGGTAGTAATACACCTGGCAACCCTGAGCCGGTCTGGCTACGATGCGGTTGGAACACCGCATTGGAGACAGGATGGCAGCGGAACAGACGGTCGCGCCGAGGCAGCCATGGCCGACGGTCACGGTATGCCTCTGCACCCACGCCCGGCCCGACTACGTTCGCGACTGCCTGGACGGGCTGGCGCGCCAGTCGCCGGAGGCCGGTCCGTTCGAGATCCTGGTTGTCGATAGCGGCTCGCCCGGCGACACGCCGGCGCGGCTGGCCGCCCTGATTGAAAATATCCCGAACGCCCGGATGATCCGGGTCGACCAGCCCGGCGTCAGCCTGGCGCGCAACGCCGGGGCGGCGGCGGCGGGCGGCGACTATGTCGCCTATATCGATGACGACGCGATACCCGCGCCCGACTGGGTGGCGCGGATCAAGGCCGGCATCGCCGGCTCCAGCGGCGTTCCGGCGGTGCTCGGCGGCCGCATCCTGCCGCTATGGGAGGCGCCGTTGCCCGAATGGTGGCCGAAATCGCTGCGCGGCGTGCTGTCGATCATCGAGACCGAGGGACGCGGCGCCTATGGCGGCGACGCGCTGCCACGCGACCTGGCGCCCTACGGCGCCAACATGGTGGTGCACGTGCCGACCTTGCGCAGCGTCGGCGGCTTTCGCGCCGGAGTCGGGCGCCGGGGCGGCAACCTGCTGTCCGACGAGGATGTCCAGCTGGCCTGGCGGATACAGCGCGCCGGCTACGCGGTGCGCTTCGATTCGCGGGTGGTCGTGCATCACCAGATCCAGGCCGCGAGGCTGAACCCGGACTGGCTGCTACGCCGGATGTATTGGCAGGGCGCCTCCTCCGTCGTCACCCGCCGGCTGCTCGGCGAGGGCGGAAGCGTGTGGTGGTCGCTGCCGCGCCGCGTTGCGGTGGCGCTGCTGCTGCTGCCCGCCGCGCTGTTTTCGCGCCGCAGCGTGCGTGGGTTGGCATGCCGGTGGCGGTTGGCATTTTCGTTGGGGTTTTTGCGGGCGGCGCTGGGTGGGGTTTAGACAAGCATGGGGCAAGGCCCGATCTTCTGCCTACGGCATTCAGTAAGTGCAGCTCTATAGCTGGCGAGGCGCCGTCACCAACTTCGGCGACGAGCTGAACCTGCTGCTGTGGCCTGCGTTGCTGCCGGATTTCTTCGACCGCGATCCGGCGGGGATCGTGCTCGGCATCGGCTCGGTGCTGGATTGCCGGCACGTTCGGACCGTCAAGAAAGTCGTTCTGGGTGCCGGCTATGGCGGCTACCGGAAGCCGCCGCTTTTGGATGGCAGCTGGATCATCCACTGGGTGCGCGGCCCGCATACTGCGGCGATCCTTGGTCTTCCGGCCGGGCTCGGCCTGGGCGATCCGGCCATGCTGCTGCCCTGCGTTCCTGGGCTTTTCAAGGCGACAACCGCCATAGCGCCGCAAATTGGCTTCATGCCGCATTTCGAAAGCCTGGCGCGTGGCGCCTGGAGGCCGCGGCAAGTCTCGCCGGCATGACGCTGATCGATCCCCGCTGGCCGCCGGCGCGGGTTCTGGCCGCGGTCGCGGGCTGCTCCCTGCTGCTGAGCGAGGCGATGCACGGCGTCATCGTCGCCGACGCGATGCGCGTGCCATGGGTCGCGCTGCGGCCCCAGGCCCGCATCCACCGCGCCAAATGGCTGGACTGGGCCGGCGCGCTCGACCTCGACCTGCGATTCCAGCGGCTGCCTGCCTCGTCGGCGGACGAATGGTCGGGAAAGGCTTGGCCGCGGTTTGGCGCGCGCGTCGATCGATGGTTCGTCGAACGCGCCGCCGCCGCGCTGCGTGCCGCCGCTGGCGCATCGCCGACGCTGTCCTCGGACGCGGCTTTGCACCGCAGCCAGGATCGCATGATGACCTGCCTGGAATCTGTTCGCCGTCAACGCCCGATAATGGTTGCGGCCTGACCAGGCCTTGCGCATAGATCGCCCGGTTGCCGAGGAAACCATCGCCGCGATGCCGCGCTACCCCGACGCGTTCAACCCCGATCTGCTGGCGCGCATCCCGCTGGCGGCGCGAACCGTGCTGGATGTCGGATGCGCCGGCGGCGCGCTGGGTGCGGCCTATCGGCGGTTCAACCCGGCCGCGCGGCTGCTCGGCATCGAGATCGACGCGGATGCCGCGGGCCTCGCGGCGGCCCGGCTCGACGAGGTCGCCTGCGTCGATGTTGAACTCCACCCAATGCCGTTTGCGATCCCCGACGGCATCGACTGCATCGTCTATGGCGACGTGCTGGAGCACCTCCGGGAACCGTGGCGGCTGCTGCGCACCCACGCCGCCAGCCTGAGCGAGCACGGCACCATGGTCATCTGCGTGCCCAACGTCGAGCATTGGAGCTTTGCGGCCAGGCTGCTGGGCGGCAGCTGGGACTATGAGGAGCAGGGTCTGTTCGACCGCACCCACCTGCGCTGGTTCACGCTGGCGACCATGCGGCGCGGCCTGGCCGGATGTGGCCTGACCTTGTGCGACGTGGCGCCGCGGATTTTCGACGCGCCCGGCGCCGAGGCTTTCACCCAGGCGATGACGCCCGCCTTGCAGGCGCTCGGCATCGAACCGGATGCCTACGCCGCCCGGGCCATGCCGCTGCAACATGTCTGGCGGGTGCGCCGGGACGCGCCGCCACGGATGACGATCGCCGCCAACATGCTGGCGCCGGTCGGCGGCGTCAGCCAGGTACGGGTGCTGGACCCGCTCGCGGCGTTGGCGACGGATGCCCGGGTGACAACCCACTTGTCATCGTCGCTTCCGCGCTCCGGCGGCGCGGAGGAGCCGCGGATATTCATCCTGCACCGCCCGGCTTTGGCCGGCGAGGAGGGGCTTGCCGTGCTCCGCGCGCTGCGCCACGACGGCTGGCTGGTGGTTACCGAGTTCGACGACCATCCGGACTTCCTGCCGCCAATGCAGGAGCAGCCCAGCTATTCGTTCGCCGGCGTGCATGCCGTGCAGACCAGCACGCCCGCCCTGGCGGAGGTGCTGCGCCCGCACAACCCGGAAATCCGCGTATTCCCCAACGCCATCCATAGCCTGCCGGAGGTTCGAAATTTCACCGATCCGGACCGTCTGACGCTGTTCTTCGGCGCCCTCAACCGGGAGGCCGACTGGGCTTGCCTGATACCGGCGATCAACGCCGCCGCCGGGGCGATGGGGGATCGGCTGGCGTTCCAGGTCGTGCACGATCGAAAGTTCTTTGATGCGCTCGACACGTCGGAGAAGCGGTTCACGCCGCTGTGCGACCATCCGACCTACCTGAACCTGCTGGGCGGCTGTGAGCTGTCGCTGATGCCGCTTCGCGACACCGCGTTCAACCGCGCCAAGTCGGACCTCAAGTTCATCGAGGCGGCATCCTGCCGCGTGGTCGCGCTGGCCAGCCCGGTGGTCTATGGCGCCAGCATCACGGACAACCGCACCGGGCTGCTGTTCGCCGATGCCGAGGCGCTGCGCCTGAGGCTGATCCGGCTGGTGGCGATGCCCGACCAGGCGCTGCGCATCGGTGAGGCGGCGCGGAGCTACGTCGCCGAGCATCGTATGCTGGCCTACCAGACCGCCGAGCGCGTTGCGTGGTACCGGTCGCTGTGGGATCGGCGCGTGGCCCTCACCGGCGCGTTGGAGGACCGGCTGAGCGGGATGGAAAGCGCCGGGATGCCTGTGGAACTGCCATGATGCTTTCGGTGTGGCCGGGTCCGCATGCCAGCCTCACATCGAAAGTCGCCATCCTCTGCCATTTCGATCCGGTCGGCGACATCCGCCTCGATCTTCTGCACTACCTTGCCGAGCTTGGCAGCTGCGGCTTCTCGGTTGTGCTGGTGTCGAACGGGCGGCTGCGGGAACCAGCCGTTTCGCGGTTGCGGGAACGATGCGCCGCGGTTCTGGAGCGAACCAACTCCGGCTATGATTTCGCCGCTTGGCACGAGGCCATGGCGGTGCTGTGCCTGCCACGGTCGGAAACCGAATGCCTGCTGCTGGCCAATGACAGCGTCTATGGTCCGTTCGCGCCATTGCGGGACACGCTTGCCCGGATCGATTTCAACGGGGCGGATGTATGGGGCTTGACCGAAAGCTTGGAGATTCGCCACCACCTGCAATCCTATTTCCTGGCGTTTGGCAGCGTGGCGATGCGTAGCCAGGCGTGGTGGGACTATTGGCGGCGGCTGCGCCCGGCGCGTTCCAGGCGTGGGGCCATTCGGAACGGCGAGATCGGCTTGGCAAGCAGCCTGGACTCGGCGGGGTTGCGCATGGCGGCGTTGTTTCCGTTTACACCGGCGAGTGTGGTCAATCCCTGCATCCTGCGCTGGCGGGAGCTTCTGGCCGCCGGCCATCCGTTCCTGAAGCGCCAGCTGCTGCGTGACAATCCCTATGGCGACCCGTTTGTCGCCACCTGGAGAGAGCAGGTTGAAGCCTGCTCGGGCGAAGCCAGTGAATTCCTTCTGTCGTATGTAGCGAAAGATCTGCATCTTCAACGGATGCGCCCCGGGGCGCCACCCCGGCGGGGTTTGGGGCAGAGCCCCATGCTTCCTTCCTAAAGCGGCAAAGAAGCCTGCCGACCTTCTACCCGCGCCGCAACCTCGCCGTCCGCGAACCGGATGCGCAGCGCTGCCCCCGGCTTCACCGAGGCGGCGCTGGTGATCGGATGGCCGGATTTATCCTGCACCAGCGCATATCCGCGCGACAGAAGGGCCAGGGGATTGCCCGCCTCCAGCCGCGCCGCGCTGCCGGTAAGCCGGGCGTGGGCCTCGCGCAGGCTGGCGCGGATCGGCGCGTCGGTCAGCCGGACCATGGTGCGGGCGGCGCGGTTTTGGCTGGCGGCGACGGCATGACGCAGGCCGCCGGCGAGGCGGGCGCCAGCGAGGCCGAGTGCGGCGTGGCGGATCGCCACCAGGTTGGGCAGCGACAGGCGCAGGCGCAGGCCGCGATCGGCGACATCCTGGCGGGCCCGGACGAGCAGGCCGGGCAGGTCGGGCAGGTGGCGTTCGGCCGCGACCAGCCGCGTGCGGCGGCTGGCGAGCAGCGCGGCGGGGGCCAGACGCAGGCGTCCGCTGCGATCATCAAGGCGTTGGCGGGCGTTGCCGACGATGGAGAACAGATCGGGCAGCCGGCTGGCGGCGCGTTCAAGGCTTAGCCGACGCTCGCCGAGCTGGCGGTTGAGGCCGCCGGTCAGGCGCGCGGTTTTTTGCTGGATGTCGGCCAGCAGGTCGACGCGGGCGGGGATCGCCATCTCGGCGGCGGCGGTGGGGGTAGGGGCGCGGCGGTCGGAGACGAAGTCGATCAGGGTGGTGTCGGTTTCATGCCCAACGGCGGAGATCAGCGGGATGGCGCAGGCGGCGACGGCGCGGACGACGATCTCCTCGTTGAAGGCCATCAAATCCTCGAGCGAGCCGCCGCCGCGCGCGACGATGACCAGGTCGGGGCGGGGGACCGCACCGCCGGGCAGGATCGCGTCGAAGCCGGCGATGGCGGCGGCGATCCTGGCCGCCGCGCCCTCACCCTGGACCGGCACCGGCCAGATCAGCAGGGTGAGCGGAAAGCGGCGCGCAATGGTGGTCTTGATGTCGTGGATGACGGCGCCGCTTTCCGAGGTGACGACGCCGATGACGCGCGGCAGCATCGGCAAGGGCTGGCGGCGGTCGGCGTCGAACAGGCCCTCGGCCTGAAGCCTGGCCTTCAGCGTCTCGATGCGGGCGAGCAGCGCGCCGGCCCCGGCATATTCCATGCGCTCAACGATGAGCTGGTAGGAGGAGCGCTCGCCGTAGCTCGATATCTTGCCGGTGGCGATGATTTCGATGCCGTTCTCGGGCACGAGACCAAGGCGCGGGACGGAGAATTTCCAGACCACGCCGGCGATCTTGCCGCCCTCGTCCTTGAGCGAGAAGTAGATGTGGCCGGACGGGTAGCGCTTGCATTCGGAGATCTCGCCGCGCACCCGGATGCGGCCGAACTGGCCCTCGAGCGCGCGCTTCACCGCGCCCGAAATTTCGCTGACGCTGTATTCGGGAACGTTGGTGGCTTGGTTCGGCGGCGTGGTGTCGTCCATCGCGCGAGCCTATGCTAGAGCCGCCGGCGCGGGAACCGGGGAGTGCGATCGATGCGGGTGCTGGTGGTCGGATCGGGCGGTCGGGAGCACGCGCTGTGCATGGCGATCGCCGGCAGCCCGCTATTGTCAAAGCTGTGGTGCGCGCCGGGAAATCCTGGCATCGCGGCCGTTGCCGAGATCGTGCCGATCGAAGTCATGGACATCCCCGGCATCCTGCGCTTCGCGACCGACAACGCGCTGGACCTCGTGGTTCCCGGACCAGAGGCGCCGCTTGTCGCCGGTCTGGCCGACGCACTGGCGGCCGCCGGCATCGCGTGCTGCGGGCCGAGTGCGGCGGCGGCGCGGCTCGAGGGCAGCAAGAGCTTCACCAAGGAATTATGCGACGCGGTCGGCATTCCGACCGCGAAGTGGGAGCGCTTCGACGATGCCGCCGAGGCGCACGACTTCGTCCGCCGCCGCGGCGTGCCGATCGTGGTCAAGGCGGACGGCCTGGCCGCCGGCAAGGGCGTGGTGGTGGCGGCAACCCTGGCCGAGGCGTTGGCGGCGATCGACGGCCTGCTGCCGACGGGCCCGGTGGTGATCGAGGAGTGCCTGACCGGCCCGGAAGTGTCGTTGTTCGCCCTGTGCGACGGCGTGCACGCGCTGCCGATGGGCGCCGCGCGGGACCACAAGCGGGTCGGCGACGGCGATACCGGACCCAACACCGGCGGCATGGGCGCGTACTCGCCGCCGCCGGCGTGGACGCCGGCCTTGCAGGAGGAGGCGATGGCGCGGATCGTCCGCCCGGCACTGGCCGAGATGGCGCGCCGCGGCACGCCGTTCCGCGGCATCCTGTTCGCCGGGCTGATGCTGACCGACGACGGACCCAAGCTGATCGAGTTCAACGTCCGGTTCGGCGATCCCGAATGCCAGGCGCTGATGCTGCGGCTGAAATCCGACCTGCTGGCGGCGCTGGTCGCGGCCTGCGACGGCGAGCTCGGCCATTTCGACCTGCGCTGGCACGACCGCCCGTCGATCGCCGTGGTGATGGCGGCGCGCGGCTATCCGGCGGCGCCCGAGCCGGGCAGCGTGATCCTTGGAACCGATCGGGCCGCGGCGATCGAGGGCGCCACGGTGTTCCACGCCGGGACCCGCCAGGATGCGAACGGCACGCTGCGAGCCGCTGGGGGCCGGGTGCTGACGATCTGTGGGGTTGGCACGGATCTAAGCGCGGCGCAAAAAGCGGCCTATGCTGCGGTCGATCGGGTCAATTGGCCGGAAGGTTTCTGTAGGCGAGATATAGGCAAGGATGGGGCTCTGCCCCAAACCCCGCCGGGGTAGCGCCCCGGGGCGCCTGACTTTAGACTCGCATTGGCATCAGTACATACAATGCCGAGGCGTCGGCGGCGTCCTGGACCACCGTCGGGGCCGAGCCGTCGGCAAACCGGAACTCCACCTGCTCGCCAATCTGATCGGTGATGTCGTTGAGATAACGCGCCTGAAAGCCGATCTCCAACGGGCCAGCGGCATAGGACACCCGGTCGCCATCCAGCTCCTCGGTCGCGTTGCCGGACTCCGGGCTGGCCGCCGACAGCACCAGCAAATCACGCGCCAGCGACAACTTCACCGGGCGCGAGCGTTCGGACGAAATGGCGGAAACTCGGCCGACCGCCTCGGCGAAATCCTTCTTGCCAACCCGAAGCACCTTGTCGTTGTCGCGCGGAATGACGCGGTCATATTCGGGAAAGGTGCCGTCGATCAGCTTGCTGGTCAGCAGCACGTTGCCGGCGTGGAACTGGATGCGGGTGTCGGACAACGAGACATCGACGTCGCCGGTGACCTCCTCCAGCAGCTTGCGAAGCTCGGCCACCGTCTTGCGCGGGATGATGACGCCGGGCATCGAGGCGGCGCCGACCGGCAGCGGTTCCTCTACACGGGCCAGCCGGTGCCCGTCGGTGG
>JANXRT010000534.1 GCA_025356735.1 Acetobacteraceae bacterium
GACAAAGGGAAATAGGGCTCGATGCGACGCATTTGTGCCCGCGAAAGCCAGATCAGATCATCCATGACAGCACCTCCCAGCGCCAACAGTGAACCAAGCCTGCGCAGCCAACACAAGCAATTTAATGGGTCCTGAGCCTAAAGCACGATCCACATATTTTTAACGTAATGCACGACCTTTGTGCTAGGTAGAGGGTGAATGAACCTGCTTGTTACTATTTCAGGTGTTTAATTCCCGCATCTCACTTGACTAATGATGACATGAATTGGAAGACGAACGTGAGATGCTGGCGGCAGCTATTGCTTTTGCTTCTTGCAATGATGTTTGCGCCATCTCTTGCCTACAGCCAGTCAATTGACCAAGCGCCGGACACCATGGAGTCTCGGATGCTGGCCTGTGCCTCCTGCCACGGCATGCAGGGAAAGGGCACCAACAACGACTACTTTCCCCGCCTCGCCGGAAAACCGTCCGGCTACCTCTACAATCAGCTTATCGCGTTCCGGGATGGCCGACGCCGGTATCCGCCGATGAACTATCTGCTGGAATTCCAACCGGACGCCTACCTACAGGCGATGGCGAACTACTTCGCCGCTCAGCGCCCGCCATTGCCGCCGCCGGAGACGCCGATTGTCAGCCAGGATATTCTGGCACTCGGGCAGTCGCTGGTGACTCACGGCGACCCCGCCCGCGACGTGCCGGCTTGCTCGAGCTGCCATGGCGCCTCGTTCACCGGAATGGAGCCGGCGATCCCGGGTCTGCTCGGCTTGCGTCCCAGCTATATCAGCGCCCAGCTTGGCGCGTGGCGCTACGGCACCCGCACCGCCGCAGCACCCGATTGCATGCAGATCGTCGCCGGACATCTGACGGAAACCGACGTTACCGCAGTGGCGGCCTGGCTTTCGACCTTGCCCAGCCCTGCCAACCCGACGCCCGCGCCGCGTGGCAGCCTTCCCATGCCGCTCGCCTGCGGCAGCGAACCGAACTGATGGGGCCGTTCATGGGGTGGGTTCGTTCGTTTCGTTTGCAGTCGATGGTATTGTGCTGGTTCGTGCTCACAGCTGGTCTTGGCTGGCTAATCACCAGCGCGCATGCCCAACCGATTGCGCCCAAAGCGGCAGCCGATGCGGCAATCGTCAAGCAGGGCGAGTATTTGGCCCGAGCCGGCGATTGCGTCGCCTGCCACACGGTGCCCGGTGGCAAGCTGTTCGCCGGTGGGCGGCCGATGGAGACGCCGTTCGGCACGCTGTATTCCTCGAACGTCACCTCCGATCCCGCCACCGGCATCGGCAAATGGTCCGCCGACGCGTTCTATGCGACGATGCATATCGGACGCTCACGCGATAGCGGGTTGATCTATCCGGCGATGCCGTTCGGGTCCTACACCAAGGTCACCCGGGCCGACTCCGACGCCATCTACGCCTATCTGCAATCGGTACCTCCGGTCGCGCTGCCGAACAAGCCGCACGATCTGCGCTTTCCCTACAACAACCGGTCGCTGCTGCTCGGCTGGCGAACGCTGTTCTTCACCGAAGGCACTTACCGGTCGGACCATACGAAGTCGGAGGAATGGAACCGCGGCGCCTACTTGGTCGAGGGTCTTGGCCATTGCGCCATGTGCCACACCGCGATCAACGCGCTCGGCGGCACGTCGGAGGCGAAGGCGTTCCAGGGCGGGCTGATACCCATGCAGAACTGGTATGCCCCGTCGCTGACCTCGAACAAGGAGGCCGGGCTGGGCGACTGGAGTCTCGCCGACATCTCCGACCTGCTGCGCACCGGCATATCGCCGCGCGGCGCGGTCTACGGGCCGATGGCGGAGGTCGTCTATAACAGCCTGCAGTACCTGACCGACCCCGATATCCGCGCGATGTCGGTCTATCTGAAAAGCCTGGCCGAGGGCAGCCCGTTGGTGCCCGCCACCGCGACCGTCCGGGTCGAGGAAACCAGCCTGCTGATGCGCCTCGGCAAGACCGTCTACGACGCGCAATGCGCCAGCTGTCACGGCGGCCAGGGCCTCGGCATGCCGCCGCAGTTCCCGCCGCTCGCGGCCAACCAGTCGATCCAGATGGAAAGCGCCGTCAACCCGATCCGCATGGTGCTGAACGGCGGCTATCCGCCCGGCACGATCGGCAACCCGCGCCCGTACGGCATGCCGCCATTCGCGCAGTCGATGTCCGACGACGAGGTCGCGGCCGTGGTCACCTACATCCGTGCCGCCTGGGGCAACCGAGGCACCGCGATCTCGGCGCGCCAAGCCAACGAGCTGCGCACGGCCCCCGCGGATTGAAAGCACCATGATCAATTCAGAATCCGAGACGGTTCCTGCCGGGAGCCAGGACGAGGCCGTGGAGGGGATCGTGCAAACGGGCGCACGCGGCGCCATCCTGCTTGCTGGCCTCACCACCGCGATCGTGATCGCGCTATGGATCGTTTTCTACCTTGTCGTCTTCACGCCCCGCGGAGCCATGCCGTGACGGTTGCTCCTGGGCACGGCGCGGAAGCCACCGCGGCGCGGGTCGAACGCCGGTGGGGTTTGGTCTCGATCGCTATCATCTTCCTGCTCGTGGTCATGGCGGCCTACGCCGGCATCCACCAGGCGGTGATGCCGCAGGCCCGGGTGGAGACCGCCGACCCGCGCACCCTGCACATCGTCGGCGAGTTCATCGAGGGCAATCTCGGCAGCGCCGTGGAGCCGGACGGGTCGGTCACGGTGCGCGCCATCGGCCAGCAATACTCGTTCACGCCGCAATGCATCGTGGTGCCGGCCGACACGCCGATCACTTTCCGCGCCACCAGTGCCGATGTGGTACACGGCTTCCAGATCGAGCACAGCAACGTCAACACGATGCTGGTGCCAGGCTACATCTCCGTCGTCAGCACCCGGTTCGCGACGCCGTCCGACCGCGTTATGCCGTGCCATGAGTTCTGCGGCGCCGGCCACCAGGGCATGTGGGGCCATATCCGGATCATCGAGAAGGCCGCCTTCCATAAACTGGCCGCGGACCAACGGAGGCTGAGCTGTGTTGCACAATAGCCGGCTGATCCTGGCGCATTTCTGGCTCGCCTTCGCCGGCTTCTTCGCGGCCCTGCTGCTCGGCGAGTGGCAGATGTATGTCCGCAGCCCGCTGCACGCCTGGCTCGGCAACCCCGAAATCTACTATCGCTCGGTGACCGCGCACGGCACCGCGATGGCCTATGTGCTGCCGACCCTGGTCGCCATGGGCTTTGGCTACGCCATCACCGAGGCCGCGCTGAAGCGGCCGATGATCGGCGCGCGGTGGGCCTGGGCCGGCTTCGCCCTGGTCGCCGTCGGGACTGTCGTTGCGATGATTCCGGTATCGCTCGGCCTCGCCTCGGTGCTGTACACCTTCTATCCGCCGATGATCGGCAATCCCTTCTATTATATCGGCATCGTCCTGGTGGTGGTCGGCTCGTGGATCTGGGTCGCGCTGATGTCGGTCAATCTCTACAGCTGGAAGCGCGCCAATCCGGGTGCGCCGGTGCCGCTGGCGATGTTCGCCAACGTCGCCGGTTCCTACCTCTGGGCCTGGACGGCGGTGGGCGCCGCAATCGAGCTGCTGTTCCAGATCATCCCGGCGGCGCTCGGCCTGACCACGACGATCGATGCCGGGCTGGCGCGGGTGTTCTTCTCCTGGACCCTGCACGCCATCGTCTATTTCTGGCTGATGCCGACCTACATCGCCTATTATACGATCATCCCGCGCGCGATCGGCGGGCGTCTGTTCAGCGATCCGATGGCACGCATATCGTTCGCGCTGTTCCTGGTCGTCGCCATGCCGATCGGCGTGCACCATCTGTTCGCCGACCCGCAGGTCGGCGCCGGGTTCAAGTTCATGCACTCGGTGTTCACCGCGCTCGTTGCATTGCCAACGTTGCTGACCGTGTTCACGATCTGCGCCTCGGTCGAGATCGCCGGCCGGCTGCGCGGCGGCAAAGGCGCGCTTGGCTGGCTGACGGCCCTGCCCTGGCGCAACCCGATGATGCTGGCGGTGACGTTCTCGTTCGTCATGCTCGGCTTCGGCGGCGCCGGCGGCCTGATCAACATGAGCTACCAGCTCGACGCCAGCATCCACAACACGCAATGGATCACCGGACACTTCCACCTGATCTTCGGCGGCGCCATCGTCATCATGTATTTCGCCATCGCCTACGATCTGTGGCCGCATCTGACCGGCCGCGCCCTCGACAGCTTTCGTCTGATGCGATGGCAGCTCTGGACCTGGTTCGTCGGCATGATCGTGTTGACCTTCCCGTGGCACTATGTCGGCATCCTCGGCATGCCGCGACGGATGGCGTTCTACGACTATTCGAACGCCGCCATCGCGCCGCAGGCGCTTTCGGTTATCGCCTCTGTGGTCGGCGGCGCCATCCTAGTGGTGTCGGGCGCACTGTTCGTTTCCGTGCTGGTGCGCGGCCATCTAGCCGCCCGGATCGCCCCCGGCGATTACCGCTTCAGCGTCGCGGCGCACGAGCCGCGAAGGCTGCCGGCGGCGCTCAACGGCTTCGGCCTGTGGGTCAGCCTGATGCTGGCGCTGACCGTCATCAACTATGGCTTTCCGATCG
>JANXRT010000012.1 GCA_025356735.1 Acetobacteraceae bacterium
GCTACCGCTCGATCATTGTCATGCCGGAGACTCAGAGCGCGGAAAAGATCGATTTCCTGAGGATGATCGGCGCCGACCTACGGCTGGTTCCGGCGAAGCCATTCCGCGACCCGGGCAACTATGTCCATGTCTCCCGAAGACTGGCCGAGGAGGTCGGCGGGGTGTGGGCCAACCAGTTCGACAACCTGGCCAACCGCGAGGGCCATCGCGCCACCATGGGACCGGAGATCTGGCGCCAGACTGGCGGCAAGATCGACGCCTTCACCTGCGCCTGCGGCACCGGCGGCACTCTGGCCGGGGTCGCGATGGCGCTCAAGGAATACAATCCGGCGATACGCATCGTGCTGGCCGATCCGGAGGGCAGCGGCCTGTATGGCTGGGTGAAAAGCGGCGACCTTTCGATCGCCGGCAGTTCGATCACCGAGGGCATCGGGCAATCGCGGGTGCCCGACAACCTGGCCGGCGCGCCGATCGACGACGCCGAGCGCATCCCCGACCGCGAGGCCCTGCCGCAGATATATGATCTGTTGATCCATGAGGGGCTATCGGTCGGAACCTCGGCCGGCATCAACGTCGCCGCGGCGATCCGGGTGGCGAAGAAGATGGGGCCGGGCCACACCATCGTGACGGTGCTGTGCGACGGCGGATCGAGGTATCAGTCGAAGCTGTTCAACCTCGATTTCCTGCGCAGCAAGGGGCTGCCCTTGCCGGCCTGGATGGTCAAATAGGCTTCAGCGCCAGCCACGCCGCGCGAATGGTGCTGGCCTGCGCCTGCATCGTGTAACTGCGTCGCCATTCGGCATGGGCGCGCTCGGCCTGTTGACGGCGCAGCGCCGGATCGCGCACCAGCGTGGACAAGGCCAGGAACCAGGCGTCCGTATTGTTGGCGACCAGCGGTCCGCCGGGACCGTCCGCCAGGGAATTTTGAAATGCCGGAACGTCGGAGGCGAGCACCGCCAGTCCCAATGCTGCGTAGTCCATCGTCTTGATCGCCGACTTGGCGGCGTTGAACCTGGTATCGGCCAGCGGCGCGATGGCGATGTCGAAGCGTTGCCGGGCCATCCAGTCGATGAAGCCGGGATAGGATCGTTGCCCGTTCGGCGACGGCGCCACGCGGTCGATCCAGGGCGGCAGGTCCTCCCGGTTGGTGAAGCCGACGACGTGAAAACTGACCTTTCGGCCGAATTCGAGATGCAGCCGTTCCAGCGCCGGCGCCACGATGTCGAAGTCGGCGTCATGCGTCAGCGTGCCCATGCACAGGATGCGCACCGGATGCGGCTCGGCGGACCGTTTCGGCAGGTCCCACAGCCGTTCGTCAAGCGCGTTGGCGACCACCACCGCATCGGCGCGGATCTCTGCCACGGCTTCCTTCAGCCGGGCGGTGGAGACGAACACAGCATCGGCATGGCGCAGCATCCGGGCGACGGTCCCGGCGCGCGGACGAAGGATGGCGGCCTCTGGATGATCTTGCGGAATATCGAGCAGATCGTCGTCGAGGTCATACAGCAGCGTCATGCGATGATCGCGGCAATGGCCGGCGATCGCGTCGGCGGCGGCTATATTCGGAATCGCGTAGCGCTGGGTCGCCAGAATGTCGGCGCGCAGCGTCAGCGCCTCGGCCGGCGTCGCCAGGGTCACGTCGAAGCCGTTGCCGATCATCGGATGGGCGAGCGGCAGCAGCAGCCGGATGAACGCGCACGGCGTCGGCGCACGGTTGGCGAACCGTTCGGGCACGACGATCATGGCAAGCCGTCCAGCCCGGCGCAGGTCGATAATCTTCGGGCCGGGTGACGTCGCGGAACGCGGTATCAGATAGTCCCGCGCGTAGAAGTCGGGCATGGCTGGACGCATGCGGGAGATCGGCATGACGCCGGCGGAGAGCGTCGCGCGGATCGTCGCGAACAAAGCGAGCCAATTCTCGGCCGGCGCATCAGCGGCCGCGGTCCAGCTCAGCGGCCGGCCGGCGAGACGTTCCGGAAAGGCGCCGATGTGAGAGGCGGCGATCGGCAGCCCGGCTTTGAGCGCGGCGCTCAGCGTGTAGCTGTAGGTCTCCGGCCAGGTGGCGGGAAACCACACGAGGTCAGGCTTTATCCGTGCCAGACGGTCGGGCAGCGCCGCTTCCTCATAGCGCCCGGTGACGTGGACGCGGCCGGCGTGTTCGGGGGCGAGCGGCGTTTCGGTATCGCCGATCAGATAAAGATCAATCCAGCGTGGGGCTGCGTCCAGCACCGCCAGCATCGCCGAAAGACCCTTATGCGGCGCCAACTTGCCAAGCACCGCGATCCGCATCGGCCTGTCCGCAGGCAGGTCCGGGCGTGACATCGACCACTGGCCGGCCGTTACCGGCTCGTGCGGCACCACCATCGCGCGGTCTGCCAGGCCATGGCGGGCAAGCCGGTCGCAAACGTCCTCGCTCGGGCAGATTACCCGATCGGCTTCCAGGAACATCCAGAGGTGGGCCGCCCGCCAGGTCAGGATGTCTGTGGCGCCATTGCTCGGCCGGGCCGCAATGCACGCGTTGCAGCCGGCGGGACCCGGCTCGTTGCAACAGGACGAGCCGGGAAAGGGCAGCAGCACGGTCTGTGGGCAAATGGAGAAATAGTCGTGTACGGTGAAGTCGAACGGCACCGCCAAGGCATGGATCAGGTGTCGCAGGGCCGGGCCGGCTTCCATTGCGTGATGGATATGGATCCTCGAAACACCGAAGCCGGCGAGCAGGGGCGCCAGCTCCGCCAGCCGATTGTCGGCAAGTTCGACAGGCGGGTAGTTGGATAGCGCCGGCACCGAAAGTGCGACACCCCGTCGCGTGCCGCTCAGGACTAGGCAGTTGGCCTGGCCTTCGACGGCTCGCATCCGCTCCTCGACGTGCCGCCCGACGCCGCCGCCGAGCGAGTGGGTGACGAACAGGATCGTCGGCAGCAGCGGGTCGGCGAACGCGGGCGCCGGCAGCAACTTCGAGATATCGAACGGTTCGGTCGCCCAGCCAAGCGCCGCGCCAATCCGCAGATGGTGGTGCAAGGGACTGGCGGCCGCTTCCGGATGCTGTGCGACGTACCAGGCCGCGTCGAACCCGGGGCCAGGCGCCAGGCCGCTTGTGATGCCGATGTGAAGGTAGTGCAAGATGGCGCCGCCGGGAACCGAGGCCGCCTCCGGATTGCGCCCAAGATACCATCCGGCGTCGAAATGGGAGTTTGGATCGCGGTTCTCATCGATGCCGAACGCCAGGTAATGCGCCAGCGGGTCAAGCCCGGCGGCGGCAACCTCGGGATAGGCGGAGAGGTAGAATACCGGATCGAACAGCAGCGCGATGGCCTGGACCGGGTAAGCCGACATCACGCCGGTTCCAGCCATGGAGCTTGTCAGCGCGGCAGAACAAGGATTTCGGTCACGCCGTCGGCCAGCAGCCGGCGCAGATCGGAAATCGCCATGGCGATGCAGCCCTCGGTCGGCGCGTAGTCGGACCGTGCGACGTGCAGAAAAATCGCCGAGCCGTGGCCGCGGATGACGGGCGCATCATTCCAGCCGAGCACGGCGATCAGGTCATAGACCGCGTCCTGCCGGCACAGCACCTCGTGGCGGCCATCATGCGGCAGCCGCACCATGCGGTTGTAGTCGGCACGGTAAGGGTCGTCGCACCAGCCATCGTCGGGTGCCAATGGCTCGATCGGTATCGCCGCCTCGGGCCTCGCGATGCGGTCAGCACGGTACAGCACTCGGCGGAGCGGAAGAACGCCCTGCGGCGTGGCCTCATCGGCCTCCTGCTTGTGCAGCCGCACGCCGCCGCGCCCGATCGCCGCGCGGAAAACCTGGCGGTCCCACGTCACGTTTCCATTGGGATGCAGCACGGCTTGCACAGGCTTCAGTCCAGCAGGTGGCCGAAGCGACGCGCCTTGGTTGCCAGGTACTCGTCGTTGATGCCGTTCGGGGCGAACGAGTGCGCCACGCGCCCGTCGATCCGCACCCCGCAGGCCGCCAGTGCCGCCATCTTGTCGGGGTTGTTGGTCAGCAGGCGGATGCGGCCGATCCCCAGGCTTTCCAGCATCGTCGCCGCGATCATGTAGTTGCGTTCGTCCGCACCCCAGCCGAGCGCCCGGTTGGCATCGACCGTATCCAGCCCGCGATCCTGCAGCGCATAGGCACGCAGCTTGTTGACCAGCCCGATGCCGCGGCCCTCCTGCGCCAGATAGAGCAGCACGCCGGCGCCCTCCTCGCCCATGCGCGCGATAGCGCCGCGCAGCTGCTGGCCACAGTCGCAGCGCAGGCTGCCGAGCAGGTCGCCGGTGAAGCATTCGGAATGCAGCCGCACCAGCGGTGAAGTCGCGTCTTCCGGCCGGCCAACCAGGATGGCCAGGTGCTCGATGCCGGCATCGGGGGCACGAAAGGCGCGGATGCGGCATTCGCCCGCCGCCTGCAACGGCACGCTGGCCTCTGCGACGCCGTGCAGCCCTAGCACCGAAGCCTGCGGATAGGCCAGCACGTCGGCTTCGGCGACGCTCAGCAGGCCCAGCCGCGCGGCGCGAATTTCGGCGTCCGCACCGGTCGGCGCCACCAGCACGGCGGGCAGCAGCCGCGCCAGCTTGACCAGCGCCAGCGCGGAAGCAGCCGCAAGCGGCACGGCAACCTGACGTGGCGGCTCGGGCAGCATCTGCTCGATCGTCGGATCGGCAAAGGCGCGCAGGAACTGCGGCACGAGCAGGGTGTCCGACAGCTTCAGGGCGATCGCCGGAACGCCGGGTTCCATCGTGCGGCCTAGCACCGAGGCGGCCCGTAGCGGCGACAGGAGCATCACCGGCGCCCCAAGCGCGAGGCCGGCAAGCTCGACGAGCCCCGGCGCACCGGCGGTGTCGGCTGCCAGAAGGACAAGCGGCGACGTGCCGGTAAGCAGCACGGGCGTGCCGCGCCGCAGCTCCGACATCGCACGATGGACATGCCGCAGGCGCATCACGTCGCCGCCGGCATCAGGGGCCACGTTGGTCAAACCTCCAGTGTCGCCGGACGCCGCATGGGAGGCCGGCGTAGCGACCAGGCTGGATCTTGATTTCGACATGTCGTTCATCGTTCAGGTCCAAACCACCACAGCCGCAGGGCTTTGTCACTATGCAGGCGGAGAGCGCGGCCCGGCCTAGAGGATATGGCTGCCGACCCACGCGATATGGTAACGCTCACGGAAGTGTGAGTGTATAATGACACGGGGAGTTGACCGAAACGCATTCCAGGCACGTTAACTCATCGGAAACAAATCGCGGCAGGCGGATGTGTGCTTTTTCAGGGATGGGGTGACATGAACCATGCGTCCCTGTACGCAGGTAGCATTACAACGATCTGTTGCAACTCTGAGGAAATTCATTATGGCGGGTGAACGGCCGATCTTGATCGTTGACGACGATCAGGCGTTACGTTCCATGTTGGTTGAGCTGCTCACGGCGGACAATGAGTTCACCGCGG
>JANXRT010000028.1 GCA_025356735.1 Acetobacteraceae bacterium
CGACCGAAGGGTCCGTGCCCAGCCGCGGCAGCGCCTCGCGCAGCCCGTCCAGCAGCTCGCCGGAAAACGCATTGAGGCTGTCGGGCCGGTTCAGCGTCAGCGTCGCGATGCCGTTCTCGATGGTCTCAAGCAGGTCGGCCATGGTGTTCCCCAAATCTGTTGCACAAAGCCTAGCAGGTGCGCGCGGCCTGACCAGTGGACGCGCCGTCCCGCCCCACCCATCATCGATCCGATGAACCATCCAACCGATTACCGATGAGGGCGGCGCAAAGCCGGGTCAACCGCAAGCTCGATCTTCGCGGCGTCCGCGCCGAGTTGGCTGCCGCGACGGTGCCGACCATCGAGGATGGCAAATCGAAAGCCGCTGGCACTCCCGATTTCATGCCATCGCCCGGCTTCCTTGCCGAAGGCAACCGTATCTACGCCATCGGCGACATTCACGGCCAGGCGGAAAAGCTGCGCGTGCTCCACGCCGCCATCGCCGACGACCTGAACCGCCGCCCGACCGCCTCGGCGCGCCTGGTGTATCTCGGCGACTACATCGATTGGGGACCGGACAGTGCCGGGGTGCTGGCGCTGCTCGCGCTGCCACTGGCCGCGATGCCGGCGATTTTCCTGATCGGCGATCATGAGCAGATGCTGCTAGAGGCGCTGGACGGTGACGGCGCGGCGGCAACCGACTGGTTGCATTCGGGCGGCCGGGAGACGCTGGCGAGTTGGGGCATTGATTCCGACACGCCGCGTGACCGCTGGGCTGCCTGTATTCCGCCGGCTCATCTAGCTTTTCTGCGCGCCCTGACGCTGCGCTTTCGCGCCGGCGGCTATTTGTTCGTTCATGCCGGTATCAGGCCACGGGTGAAATCCGCCGATCAGACGCGCCAGGATTTGCTTGGCATTCGCGAGCCCTTCCTTTCGACCGAACGCAATTTGGGCCGAGTTGTCGTGCACGGCCACACGGTATCGGGCGAGCCGGTCATTCGTTTCAACCGCATCGGCCTCGACACCGGTGCCGGCCTCGGGGGCCCTCTGACCGCCGCCGTATTGGAGTCCGACCTAATAGCCTTCCTTACTGCGTGATGCGGGTCGGGGGGCGCTCCCCCGGCGGGTTTGGGCAGAGCCCAACCTTCCTATCCTGTGAACGTCTCGAAAACCTCCGCCAGCGCCTTCATCTGATTGCCCGCAGCCGAAGAGGGCACCAGGATCGGCGTGCTGACCCCGGCCGCGCGCCAGGCCTCGTATTTGTCGCGCACCTGGGCGGCGGTTCCGAACAGGGTGCAGTCATCCAGCCAGCGATCGTGCAGCAGCGCCGGCACGTCGTGCGGCCGGTCCTCGGCGATGGCCAATTCGATCGCCGTCATTTCCTCGACGTATCCGGCTTCCTTCCAGTAGTTGCGGTAATTCGGCAGGAAGGCGTAGCTGGTCAGCGTACGCCGGTTGACGGCACGCGCCGCGGCCACGTCGTCGCTGATGCAGGTCGGGATCATGTCGCCGATGAAGAATTTTTTGTCCTCACGTGCCTTGGCAGGCAGGGCCATCAGCGAGCTTGGCGTATGCGACAGGCTGGCATTGGCGAACACGATGCCGTCGCCGATCTCGCCCGCCAGCGCGATCATCTTCTTTCGCAAGGTGGCGATGATGATCGGTGGCAGGGTGCCGAGCTTGTCGTAGCTCCTGAACCTTTCCACGAAGTTGCTGGTGTCGCTAAGCGGCTTGCCGGGTGTCACGCCCATGCGGACATGGCTGGGTCCGTGCGCGATGCCGATGCCGAGGTGGAACCGCCCGCCGGAGACCTCATGCATGAAGGCGGCGCTTTCGGCGAAGTCCTGCATGGTGCGGCCATAGATCGGCGCGATGGCGGTGCCGAACGGGATGGTCTTGGTGTTCCAGGCCAGCGCCTCGCACAGGGAAAGATTGCCGAACATCGAGGGCGCGAAGATCCCTGCGAAGCCGCGCCGCTCGATTTCCTGCGCCATCTCGACGGTGGCGCGCCGCCGCCCGGGCACGGCGATCAGGCTGAGGGCGGGCAGAATTTGCGGCATGGCGGTTTCCTCGGATACTTGTTCACCCGATGATAGAACCATAAGCGGTGACTGTCGCGTGAGGGCGGCTTGCGTTCGGCGGGGCCGCATGGTGCGATCGGCACTCAGAAAATACGGAAACCATCCATGCGCGTCTCGACCCATATTCCCTACGACGATTGGTCGCTGTGCGGCCCGGCGGCGGCGGCGGCGGAGGCGGACGGGTTCGACGCCATCCAATGCCCGGAGCTGAAGCACGACCCGTTCATCCCGCTGGCTTTCGCCGCGATGGCGACGTCACGCGTGGAACTGGCGACGTCCGTCGCGATCTCGTTCCCGCGCAGCCCGATGATCGTCGCCAATTTGGCGTGGGACCTGCAGCGTCATTCCAAGGGAAGGTTCGTGGTCGGCCTCGGCACCCAGGTCAAGCCGCATAACGAACGCCGGTTCAGCGTGCCGTGGGTGGCGCCGGCGGCGCGCATGGGCGAGTACGTCGACAGTCTGCGCGCCATATTTCGCGCCTGGGAAACCGGCGAGAAGCTCAATTACCAGGGCGAGCACTACAAATTCTCGCTGATGACGCCGGAGTTCAGCCCCGGCCCGCTGCACATGCCCCCGCCGCCGATCATGATCGCCGCGGTCGGCCCGCTGATGATCCGCACCGCCGCGCGCCACTGCGACGGCGCCCGGCTGCACGGTTTCGCCACGCGGAAGTACCTGGAGGACGTGGTCCAGCCGCTGCTGTCCGAGGAACTCACCAAATCCGGCAAAAGCTTCTCATCGTTCGAGGTCACCGGCGGCGGCTTCGTCGCCACCGGCCCGAACGAGGAAGCGGTGCGCGCGGCGGCCGAGAAAATCCGCTACCGGGTGGCGTTCTACGGCTCGACCCCGGCCTATCGCGGCGTGCTGGAACTGCACGGCGTCGGCGATCTCGGCGAGCGCCTGCAACACGCCACGCGCCAGGGCGAGTGGAACAAGATGGCGGCGATGGTGCCCGACGAGGTGCTCGACCTGTTCGTCGCCCGCGCCACCTACCGCGACCTGCCGGCAGCGATCGAGAAGCGCTTCGGCGGGTTGGTCGATACGGTCGGCATCGAGTTCCTGGACACCGATCCGCCCGAGGTTCGCCGCGAGCTGATCAAGGAAATTCAGGCGATCCCAAGCGCCTTCACCGGGTTCGCGCAAGCTCAAGCGGCGTAGGCCGGCACGGCAAACCCTAAAGCATCCGCTGCAAAATCAGCTTCTGGATATCGGACGTGCCCTCGTAGATCTGGCAGATCCGCACATCGCGATAGATGCGCTCCACCGGGTAATCCGACAGATACCCGTAACCCCCGAGCGTCTGGATCGCCACCGTGCAGATCGCCTCGGCGGCTTCCGAGGCGAACAGCTTGGCCATGCATGCCGCCTCCAGCGCCGGCTTGCCGTCGGCTTTCAGCCGCGCGGCGTGAAGGATCAATTGCCTTGCGGCCTCAAGCCTGGTCTTCGCCTCGACCAGCCGGAACCCCACTGCCTGAAACTCCAGGATCGACTGGCCGAAGGCTTGCCGGTCGCGGGCGTAGCCGATGGCGTAGTCCAGCGCCGCGCGCGCCATGCCGACCGCCTGCGCCGCAATGCCGATGCGCCCCGATTCGAGGGTGGACAAGGCGATCCGGTAGCCCTCGCCCTCGGCGCCAATACGCTGGTCCTCCGAAAGCTCCATGTTCTCGAACAACAGGGCGCAGGTCTCCGACGCCTTCTGGCCCAGCTTTTCCTCGGTCCGCGCGATGATGTAGCCGGGCGTGCTCTTATCCACCACAAACGCGGAAATGCCCTTCTTGCCGGCGGCGGGGTCAGTCACCGCGAAGATCACCGTGCTGCCGGGAATGCTGGCGCTGCTGATGAACTGCTTGGCGCCGTTGACGATGTAGCGGTCGCCTTTCCGCACCGCCCGGGTTCGCAGGTTGGCCGCATCCGATCCGGCCTGCGGCTCGGTCAGCCCAAACGATCCGACATGCTCGCCGCGCGCAAGCGGCCGCAGCCACTTGTCCTTCTGCGCATCGCTGCCGTATTTGTCGATCACGATGCAGGTCGGC
>JANXRT010000048.1 GCA_025356735.1 Acetobacteraceae bacterium
GGCGCTCCGGGTTGGTCACGAACAGGTCGTCGCCGACCAGCTGGACTTTTTTTCCGAGCTTTTCGGTCAGCAGCTTCCAGCCGGCCCAGTCATCCTCCGAGCAGCCATCCTCGATCGAGGCGATTGGGTAACGCGCGCATAGGTCGGCGAGGTAATCGACCATAGCGCCGGGCTCAAAGGTCTTGCCCTCGCCTGCCATATTGTAGAGGCCGTCGTGGAAGAACTCGGTGGCGGCGCAGTCGAGCGCGAAGGTGACATCCTCGCCGGGCCGATAGCCGGCGGTCTCGCAGGCCTTGGCGATAAAGCCGAGCGCCTCGTCGGCGGATTTCAGGTTCGGCGCGAAGCCGCCCTCGTCGCCGACATTGGTGTTGTGGCCGGCATCCTGCAGGCCTTTGCGAAGCGTGTGGAAGATTTCGGAGCCCATCCGCAGAGCTTCGGAAAAACTGCCGGCGGCGACCGGCTGGATCATGAATTCCTGGATGTCGATCGGGTTGTCGGCGTGCCTGCCGCCGTTGACGATGTTCATCATCGGCACCGGCAGGGTGCGGGCATAGACGCCACCGACATAGCGGTACAGCGGCATGTCCAGCTCCGCCGCCGAAGCCCGCGCGATGGCGAGCGAGACGCCGAGGATGGCGTTGGCGCCAAGCCGCGCCTTGTTGGGCGTGCCGTCGAGGTCGATCAGGATGTTGTCGATCATCACCTGCTCGGAGGCGTCCATGCCGCCGAGCGCGTCGAAGATCTCGCCCTCGACGTTGGCGACAGCGTTGAGCACGCCCTTGCCGCCGTATCTTGAGGGCTCGCCGTCGCGGAGTTCCACCGCCTCATGCGCGCCGGTCGAGGCGCCGGACGGGATGGCGACGCGGCCGGTGGCGCCGTTGTCGAGCGTCACCTCGACCTCAATCGTCGGGTTGCCGCGGCTGTCGAGGATCTCGCGGGCAAGGATGTCGGCGATGGCGCTCATGCGGGGTATCTCCTGGATGGGGCGGCGCCGGGTGGGTAACATCTCGGCCGGATGGCGGCCAGCCCCGGAGTTACCGCGGGTGCCAGGGGTTCACGACGGGCGTTGGAAGGTCGTTGAAGTGGCGAAGGTTGCGGGTCGCCAACGAGGCCCGATGGACGATGGCGATGCCGGCAATCATCGTGTCGCGCCAATCGCCCGTCTGCCCGCTACGCTGGCGCGAAGAAGCGAGGCGGGCGGCCTGCCGGGCCGCGGCGAAGTCGAAGGAGGCGATGCGGTGGCTGAAAACGGTGTCGAGCAGGAGGCCGAACTTCTGTTCCATCGTCGCCCGGCGGCGCCCAGGTGGCATGACGCCAAGTCCGGCTTCGATCTCAAGGACGGAAATGGCGGTCGTCCAGACTGACAGTTGGGGTTGTTCATCCAGCCAGGCGATCACGGATGAATCTGGTCGAGGCCGCATGATCTCGGAAATGACGTTGCTATCGAGCAGTATCACTCGTCGAAATTAAAGGGAACGAAAGGTTGGCGACCCATCTCCTCGATCGCAGCAACCTCCGCATCGGTGAAGCCGATGCCCTCGAACAGCGCCACAATCTGCGTTCCCAGGCCAACAGTCGCCTGATCTTCCTGCTTTACCGCGTCACGCAAGATGTCGCGCACTTCGGCCTCCATGCTTTGGCCATGCCGCACCGCGCGGCGTTGCAGGCGTTGCTTGGTGTCATCCTCGATGTTGCGGACGATAAGCTGGGCCATAAATTCTCCGTATCTGATAACATGCTATCATCAGCCCTCAGCAGACTCAAGCTTTGGCGAGTTGGTCGAACGCCTTCAGCCGTGCCAGCAAGGCGGGCATCTGACTGAGCGGGATCATGTTGGGCCCATCGCTTGGCGCCCGGTCCGGATCTGGGTGAGTTTCAATGAACACCGCGGCGACACCGACGGCCAGGGCGGCGCGGGCGAGAACAGGCGCGAACTCGCGCTGGCCGCCCGACGAGGTGCCCTGCCCGCCCGGCTGCTGCACCGAATGGGTGGCGTCGAACACCACCGGGTATCCGGTCGCGGCCATAATCGGCAGGCCGCGCAAATCGCTGACCAGCGTGTTGTAGCCGAAGCTGGTGCCGCGCTCGCAAAGCAAAACATTCTCGTTGCCGGTGCCGGCGATCTTGGCGGCGACGTTGGCCATGTCCCACGGTGCGAGGAACTGGCCCTTCTTCACGTTGATCGTGCGGCCGGTGACGCCGGCGGCAATCAGCAGATCGGTCTGGCGGCAGAGGAAGGCGGGAATCTGCAGAACGTCCACGGCCTCGGCGGTCGCCGCGCATTGTTCCGGCAGGTGCACGTCGGTCAGCACGGGTATCGAAAAGCGTTCCCGGATTTCGGCGAGAATGGCCAAGCCCTGCGATATGCCGATGCCGCGTGCGGCGGTGGCGCTGGTGCGGTTGGCTTTATCAAAACTGCTTTTGTAGATCAGCGCGATACCGGCGGCGGCGCAGATCGCCTTGAGCTCGCCGGCGACCTCCATCGCGTGGTCGCGGCTTTCGATCTGGCACGGGCCGGAAATCAGCACGAACGGCATCTCGTTGCCGATCTCCAGGCCGCCGACGCGAACGATCCGCTGCATCAGACCAGCCTCGACTGGCGCACCGCCGCGGCGATGAAGCCGGAAAACAGCGGGTGCGGCTCGAACGGCTTCGATTTCAGTTCCGGATGATACTGCACGCCGATGAACCAGGGGTGGCTAGGGATTTCCACGATCTCGGGCAGCACGCCATCCGGCGACATGCCGGAAAACACCAGGCCGGCCGCCTCCAACGCGCCGCGGTGATTGACGTTGACCTCAAAGCGGTGGCGGTGGCGCTCGGTCACCGTGCCGGCGCCATGATAGGCTTTTCGCACTAACGAACCGTCTGCCAGCACCGCCGGATAAGCGCCGAGCCGCATGGTGCCGCCAAGGTCGCCGCCGGTGGCGCGCCGCTCGACCCGGTTGCCGTGGGTCCATTCGGTCAGCAGCCCGACCACCGGCATGTCGCACGGCCCGAATTCGGTGGACGAGGCGTCGGGCATGTCGGCCAGGTTCCGGGCGGCCTCGATCACCGCCATCTGCATGCCGAAGCAGATGCCAAAGAACGGTACGTTGTGCTCGCGCGCGAACCGCACCGCGGCGATCTTGCCCTCGGTGCCGCGCTCGCCGAAGCCGCCGGGCACCAGGATGCCGTTGACGCCCTCCAGCCGTGCTACCGTATCCGGCTGCTCGAAGATCTCGCTGTCCACCCAGTCGAGCCGGACCCTCACCCGGTTGGCGATGCCGCCATGCGACAGCGCCTCGGCCAGCGACTTATAGCTGTCGAGCAGGTTGGTGTACTTGCCGACTACCGCGATGCGGACCTCGCCCTCGGGCTGGCGCACCGCATCGACGATGCGCCGCCAGGTCGAAAGATCGGGCTCGGTCTCGAACGGCAGCGCGAAATGGCGCAGCACCTCGCGGTCCATGCCCTCGGCGTGGTAGCTGATCGGCACCGCATAGATGGTATCGACGTCCAGGGCGGCGATCACCGCCTCGGGGCGGACGTTGCAGAACAGCGCGATCTTACGGCGCTCGTTCTCGGGGATCGGCCGGTCGCACCGGCACAGCAGCATCTGCGGCTGGATGCCGACGCTGAGCAGCTCCTTGACCGAGTGCTGCGTCGGCTTGGTCTTCAGCTCGCCGGCCGAACGGATATACGGCACCAGCGTCAGATGCACGAACATCACCTGTTCGCTGCCGAGTTCGTTGCGAAGCTGTCGAATGGCCTCCAGGAACGGCAGGCTCTCGATGTCGCCAACCGTGCCGCCGATCTCGATGAGCGCGAAATCCACCGGCCCGCCCTGGACCGCGACCAGCTCGCGCGTGATGGCTTCCTTGATCGCGTCGGTGATGTGCGGGATGACCTGCACGGTTGCACCCAGGTAGTCGCCGCGGCGCTCGCGCCCGATCACCTCGGAATAGATCCGGCCGGTGGTCGCGTTATCCGATCGGGTCGCGGCGACGCCGGTGAAACGCTCGTAGTGGCCGAGGTCGAGATCGGTCTCGGCGCCATCGTCGGTGACGTAAACTTCGCCGTGCTGCAGCGGGCTCATGGTGCCGGGATCGACGTTGAGATAGGGATCCAGCTTGCGCAGGCGGACGTTGTATCCACGGGCCTGGAGTAGCGCGCCCAGCGCCGCCGAGGCGATGCCCTTGCCGAGCGAGGACACCACGCCGCCGGTGATGAACACGTAGCGGGTACCATGCTGCGGCGCGTCTTGCATCATGGGCGATCCTTATAGCCGGCTGACGCGGTGGACGGGAAGTAGCAAGCATGGGGCGCTGCCCCAAACCCCGCCGGGGTAGCGCCCGGGGCGCATCCTCTAAGTCCAAATCGGGATTGTTGCCTGCGGCGCCAGAATCAGTTGGTCGGAACGGCAGGGCCGGATGGCTTCGCAGGCGTTGCCGGTGCGGCCGGCACGGCGCCATCCGAGGCGGGAGCGCCGGGGGCGCTCGGCACGTCGAGAATCGAGTGATGTCCAGCGCTGACGGTGCCGCGGTTGAGCAGCGCCAGGCTGAGCGACAGCAGCATGAACAGCGCCGCCAGCACTCCGGTGGTGCGGGTCAGCAGGTTGGCGGTGCCGCGCCCGCTCATGAACGAGCCCATGCCCTGGGTCGAGCCGATGCCGAGGCCGCCGCCCTCGCTGCGCTGGATCAGCACGACGCCGATCAGCGCCAGCGTGACGAACAGATGGACGATCAGCAGGACGGCGATCATGGGTGGTCCTAAAGGCCTGGGTCGGCTGCCTGATAGCCCCCTGGCGGCGCCACTGCAAACCTTTGCGACGGACGGAAACGTATTAGGGCCGGTTGGTCGGCAACGCCTCGCGCGTCACCTCGACCGTGCCGGCGGGTTTGAGGCGGATCAGGTTCAATGTGCGCGCGAGCTCCGGCGAGCCGGAGTAATGGGCCGGCACGCGTCCGGTGCCGACTTTGGCCGGCCGGTTCCAGTGTCCGAGGGCGAGGTAGTCGGCGCCGGTGGCGTCGATTTCGGCGTCGCTGATGAGCCAGGACGGGCGCAGCGGGATGGCGCCGTCCTCCTCATAATGGCCATGGGCGAGCGCGATCTGCCAGCGCGTGCCGCGCGGCCGCGGCGCGCGCAACGGCACCATATTGTCGTAGCTGCGGTGGGGATGGCCCCATATCTCCATATCCAAGTTCGGAAAGGCGACCGCGTGCTCATGGGTGAGGCCGATGATGTGAACATTCTCGATGTTGGCGAAGCCGCCGCGGATATAGCAGCTGTCCGGGGTCAGCGGATCGTGGTTGCCGGGCAGGATGACGACCGCCATCCCGGCCTCGGCCATCAGCCGTGCGGCCCGCGCCAGCACGTCGGGCGGCATGCGGTTATGGTCGAAGATGTCGCCGACCAGCAGGGCGATGTCGGCGTTGTGGGCACGCGCCGTGGACAGCACCACGCGCAGGCCGCCGGTGCCGTCGCCGTCGTAGATGTCGGCGGTGTGGTCGTCATCGACATGCAGGTCGGAGCTGTGCGCCAGCACGATGTCGGCGGTCGGCGAACGCAGGCTGGTCATCGTGCGGCGGCTCCGTTGGGTTTGCGCCGTAAAATGGCAGCCGGCGCCGCGAGGTCAACCGAGCCCTGTCGGAAGGTCTGCGGATGAGCCGGATGCGCAAGAAGGCCGATCTGCCGAGCAAGATCTGTGCGGCCTGCGGGCGGCCATTCGCGTGGCGGCGGAAATGGGCCCGCGATTGGGACAGCGTCAAATATTGCTCAGACCGGTGCCGCGCGACCGGCTCAAAGCCCGTCGAGAAAAACCGTGGCTGAGGCGGCGATCGCCTGCCGGCGGAGTTCGGGCAGCTTGTCGTAGGAACGGTAGGCTGTGGCCAGCCTTGGATTTCGGCCTAGCTTCTCACGGTTGCGAGCCAGGAAATCCCAGTAGAGATAGTTGAACGGGCAGGCCGACGGGCCGGTTTTCATGTCGACATCATAGGCGCAGCGCGAGCAGTAGTCCGACATCCGGTTGATGTAGTTGCCGCTCGCCGCATAGGGCTTGGACGCCAGCTTGCCGCCGTCGGCGAACAGGCTCATGCCGAGGACGTTGGGCATTTCGACCCACTCGTAGGCGTCGGCATAGACCGCCAGGTACCATTCATGGACCTGGCGCGGCTCAATCCCGGCGATCAGGGCGAAGTTCCCGGTGATCATCAGCCGCTGGATGTGGTGGGCGTAGGCTTCCTGGGCGGTCTGGCGGACGACCGCGCCGATGCAGGCCATGTCGGTCTCGCCCGACCAGTAGAACCACGGCAGGTCGCGGCCGGCGCCGAGGAAGTTGGAGTGCTCGTAGCCCGGCATGTTCAGCCAGTAGGTGCCGCGGATGAACTCGCGCCAGCCGAGTATCTGGCGGATGAAGCCCTCGACCGAGTTCAAGGGGGCGCGGCCGGCCCGGTATTCCGCTTCCGCCGCCTGGCAGACCTTCAGCGGATCGAGCAGCCCGGCATTCAGATAGAGCCCGATCACGGCATGGAACAGAAAACCCTCGCCGACCAGCATGGCGTCCTGGTAGGTGCCGAACCTGGGCAGCGATTCGGCCAGGAAACGCTCGAACGCCGTCCAGGCTTGCCCGGCCGTGACCGCAAACCAGAATGGCTCGGCCGCGCCGAAATGATCGGCGAAGCGCTCCTCGACGAGAGCGATCACCTGGCGCGTGATCTCGTCGGGCTCGATCCTGAGCTGGTCGGGCACGCCGAGGTTGCCGGCGGGCGGGCGGCGGTTGTCGGCGTCGAAGTTCCACTGGCCGCCCTCGGGCTCCTCGCCGTTCATCAGCAGCCCTGTCTGGCGGCGCATGTCGCGGTAGAAGAACTCCATGCGAAGCTGCTTCTTATCCTTCGCCCAGGCGTTGAAGTCGCGGGTCAGGCACAAAAAACGGTCATCGGGCAGGATATCGACCTCAACTCCGAACCGGTCCGGCCAGCTTTCCATGTCGACCAGCACGCGGAACTCACCGGGATGGGTGACGACGACATGGCCGAGGCCGTGGCGGGTGAGCGCGCGAGCCGCCTCGCTGCCAAGGGTCTGGGTGTTGGCCGGATCGTCAAGCGCCACGTAGTCAACCCGCCAGCCGGCTTCCCGGAGTTCGGCGGCAAAATGCCGCATGGCAGCGAACAAGAAAATGATCTTCTTCTTGTGATGGCGGATGTAGGTCGCCTCCGCCTGTACCTCCGCCATCAGGACGACGCTGGTCGCGGGATCGGCGGCTTCCAGCGACGCCAGCGAAATCGTAAGCTGGTCGGCGAGGATCGGCACCAGGCAACCCGATGCACGCCGCCCAGCGGCCATGGCAGGTGTGTCGGACTTCGGGCTTGCGGCCGGCGGATTGATCTTCATCTGACAGCCTGACGGAATGGAGTGCATTGCCGGAGATAATGCATCGGGTCCCAGGCAGTTCAATGGAGCGGCGCGTGACGGCTTCAGCCTTGAGTTCAGGCATCGGTGATCCGCCCGCGCGAACCCGTCGTATGACGCTGCATGGATCGGCAGTGCGTTCACGTGCTCAATCGGCAGGAATCCTCCGGATCCGTGGCCTTCGAGTCGGAGTCGCTGAGACGCCTGGGCCAAGCGCCATGCGGACACGGTTTTCTGCCGGCTCGCGCCTTGGCGGATGATGCCGACATGTCGGTGGACAGCCATTCCAGGCTCATCCGGCGGATTGCCGAGGCGGCCGACCGCCAGGCCTTCGCCGTGCTGTTCACTTATTTTGCGCCCCGGGTGAAGACCTACATGCGCCGGCTGGGCGCCGCCGACCGTACGGCCGAGGACCTGGCGCAGGAAACCATGCTGGCGGTGTGGCGCAAGGCGGCGCTGTTCGATCCCTCCCGCGCCGCCGCGTCGACCTGGATCTTCACCATCGCCAGGAACCTGCGCTTCGACGCGCAGCGCCGCTCGCGGCCGACCGAGCCGCTCCCGGGGGAATACGACCAGGTTACCGCCGATGACCGCCCGGCGGCCGACGCTTTGCTGGCCTTAGCCGACCGGGACGAGCGCCTGCGCCTGGCGCTGCATCGGTTGCCGGCGACCCAGGCGAAGCTGGTTCAGCTTGCCTTTTTCGAGGATCGGCCGCACCGCGAGATCGAGCGGATGCTCGACATGCCGCTCGGCACTGTGAAATCCCGGCTCCGCGCCGCCATGCACCGGCTCCGCGCCTGCCTGGGGGATGAAGCGTGACCATCGTTCACCATCCGAGCGAGGCGACCCTGATTGCCCACGCCGCCGGCAACATGGACGCCGCGAGCGCCACCGTGATCGCGATCCACGCCGACATGTGCCCGCGATGCCGCGGCGACCTTGTGCTCGCCGAGGTGATCGGCGGCCAGTTGCTCGCGGGATTGGCGCCGGCGGCGCTGGCGCCGGATGCGTTGAGCCGGGCGCTCGGGCGGCTGGGTGCGGTGCCGGACGACACGACCGCCGCCGAACCGAATTCGCAGGTTCGGTCCAGGCTGGGCTTCGACCTGCCGGCCGCCTTGCGCGGGTACGGGATCGGGCGATGGCGATGGCTGGCGCCCGGCATCCGCTTCGTGCCGGTGCTTCGACGGAGCAGCCGGGCCGGGCTTGACGATCGGCCGCGGGCGCAATCGGCGCTGCATCTGTTCAAGATCGCGCCCGGCACGGCGATGCCCGGGCACCGTCACGGCGGTTCCGAGTTCACCTGCGTACTCGCCGGCAGCTACGACGATGCGACAGGGCGCTTCGCTGCCGGCGATTTCGCCGAAACGGCGGAGGACCTGGAGCATCGTCCCGTCGCCGACAGCCGAACGGGCTGCATCTGCGTCATCGCGTCGGAGGCGAAGCTGCGCTTTCGTGGCCCGATCGCGCGCCTGTTGCAGCCGGTGCTGGGGTTTTGATCGGGGGCACCTCGGAGCCTGGGGCTGCTTGCGTGGTTATTGGCGCCGAGGGCGGCATCGGAGCCGCCTTGGTGCGAGCGCTACGCGCCCAGGGACCGACGGTTGCGCTGTCGCGCCGGTCCGAGCCGCCGATCGACCTGCTCGACGAGAGCAGCATTGCCGCCGCGGCGGCCGCGATCGCAGGGCTGGGCCTTGATCTGCGCCTGGTGATCGACGCCACCGGGTTCCTGCACGGCGACGGCTTCTCGCCCGAGCGCAGCCTGCGCCAGATCGATCCGGCGCACATGGCGCGATCCTTCGCGATCAACGCCATCGGCCCGGCCTTGCTGATGAAGTTCTTCCTGCCGCTGCTGCCCAAGCGGGGACGGTCGGTCTTTTCGACGTTGTCGGCGCGCGTCGGCTCGATCGGCGACAATTCGCTGGGTGGCTGGTACAGCTACCGGGCGGCCAAGGCGGCGCTCAACCAGCTGGTGCACACCGCGGCGATAGAACTTCGCCGCAGCCATCCCCAGGCGATCTGTGTCGCCATCCATCCGGGCACCGTCGCGACCGGGCTGTCGGCGCCTTTCGCCAAGGCCGGGTTGGAGTTGCAGACCGCGGATCAGGCGGCTTCCCGCATCCTGGCGGTTCTCGGCGGCTTAGGGCCGGAACAGACCGGCGGTTTCCTGGATCATCACGGCAACACGCTGGCGTGGTAATGACTAGGCGTTGACCTGGATGAATTCCCGCACCTTGGGGTAGATCTCGTTTGCCCACCGGCGGCCGTTGAAGACGCCGTAATGGCCGACGCCGGTTTGCAGGTGGTAACGCTTCTTGTCGGGGCCGATGCCAGAACAAAGGTCGAGCGCCGCCATGGTCTGGCCGATGGCGCAGATGTCGTCGTGCTCGCCCTCGACGGTAAACAACGCGGTGCGGCGGATGGCGCCGGGGTTCACCAATTCGCCCTTGTAGGTCATTTTCCCGAGCGGCAAGTCGTGGGTCTGGAACACGCGCTCCACCGTTTCCAGGTAGAATTCCGCCGGCAGATCCATCACCGCGTTGTATTCCTCGTAGAAGGCGCGATGCAGCTGAGCCTTCTCGTCGTCCCCCTTCGCGAGGTTTTCCCACTGGCTGAGATGGGCTCGGGCATGGCGGTCGAGGTTCATCGCCATGAATGCGGTGAGCTGCATGAAGCCTGGATAAACCCGGCGCTTCGCACCGGGGTAGCGTGGCGGGACGCGGCCGATCAGGTTCTTCTCGAACCACTCGATCGGCTTTTCCTTGGCCAGCACGTTGACCTTGGTCGGGCTCAGCCGCGTGTCGATCGGGCCGGCCATCAGGGTCATGGTGCGCGGCTGGGCCCGGTTGTCGTGCTGTGCCATGACCGCGACCGCAGCCAGCACGGCAACCGCCGGCTGGCACACCGCGACGACGTGAGCCTCAGGGCCCAGATGCTCCAGAAATTGGATGACATGCTCGATATACTCGTCAAAGCCAAACTTCCCGTCATCCAGCGGTATGTCGCGGGCATTGTGCCAGTCGGTGATGTAGACGTCGTGGTCGAGCAGCAGCGTGCGCACCGTGCCGCGCAGCAACGTGGCGAAATGGCCGGACATTGGTGCCACCAGCAGCACCTTGGGCTGCTTGCGCGCGAGGTCCTTGGAGAACCGCAGAAGGGTGCCGAAAGGTGTCGACAGCACCGGCGTCTCGGTCACCGGAACGTCCCGATTGCCGATCCGCACGCTGTCGATGGCGAACGGGGGGCGCTTGTGGGTGGTGACCGTATCGGCCATCAATTCCAGCCCGGCGGCGAAATAGGGCGCCAGGAGGTTGTGTTCCATGCCCGGCCAACCGCGTGGCCAACTGCGCCGCATGAGGTCTGCGGTCATCCGTGCAATCCTGCGCACGGGATCAAGTGCGTCCATGCTGGCTTGATAAGTCTGGTAGATCATGGGTGACTACGCTTCCCGTCGGCTGGAGCAGGCTGGCCACGGATGCCATCCAACGTCACCTGAACACATCCGGAGCAGTTTATGTTGCGATGCGACATGATCACACACTAGTGTCAATTTCATAACAATATGCAAGAGGTAGCGCGCCGTGGCCGATGCAGAGTTGATCATCAGCAGCCGGAACTACTCCTCCTGGTCCTTGCGCGGCTTCCTGCTCGCGCGGTTGTCGGGCATCGACTTCAGCGAGCGGGTGGTCGATCCGACCGACGCCGCGGCGCGCGACGAGCTGCTGCTGCGATCGTCCTCGACCCTGGTGCCGACCCTTATCCACCAGGGATTTTCGATCTGGGACACGCTGGCGATCGCCGAATATCTCAACGAGTTGAAGCCCGAGGCGCGGATGCTACCCGACGACAGGTTGACGCGGGCGCGCTGCCGGTCGGTTTCGGGCGAGATACACTCTGGCTTCGGCGCGTTGCGCTCGACCATGCCGATGAACATCCGCAGCCATCGGCCGGGTTTCACGGTGTGGTCCAGCGCCCAGGCCGACATCGACCGCATCCTGCACATCTGGGGCGACTGCCTGGAAGCCTCGAACGGGCCGTACCTGTTCGGTGAGCGGCTGAGCGTCGCGGACGTGATGTATGCGCCGGTGGTGACGCGGTTCCAGACCTACGACGTGGCGCTGGAAGGCGCCTTGGCCGAATACGGAAGGCGCATCCTGACCTGGCCGGCGATGGCCGAGTGGATCAAGGCGGCGAAGGCGGAAGTCGAGGAGGTTTCCGAGCTGGAGGTCGAGTTCTAGAGCCCAGTCCGATCAAAGTGGATCGGCCGGGGCTCTAGCTTCTCAGTAAGAGCGAGCATCTTTATCCGACGGGTGATCCCGGTTGATCGGATGATGCTCTAGCCTCCTAGCTTCTTCTGCACGAACTCCAGGCGGTCCTGACCCCAGAAGATCTCGCCGTCGATGACATAGCTCGGCGCGCCGAACACGCCACGCGCCAGCGCCTCCTGGCTGTCGGCGGCGCGGCGCTCGGCCCACCTCGGCTCCGCGGCGAGCGCCATCACCCCGGCGCCGTCCAGACCCACATCGTCTATCAGGGCTGACAGATCGGCCTCGTCGCCGGGGTTCTTCTCCTCCTGCCACAGCGCCTTCAGCACGCGATGAGCCAGTGCCACGGAAGGAGCATCGCCGATGGTCTGGCGCACGGCGATCACGGCGCAGGCGGCCTGCATCTCGCCGACGGGAAAGAATTTCGGCTCCAGCCGGATGGGCTCGCCGGTTGCCTGACGCCAGCGCCGCAGCTCCATCATCCGGTAGGCCTGACGCTGGGGCGAACGCTTGGGCAGCGGTAGGCCGCCGGAGGCCGGGAAGATCACGCCGCCGAAATCGACCGGATAGATGCGCAAGGTGGCGTTGTGATCCGCCACCATCCGCTCCAGCCGCGCCGCGCCCAGATGGGTCCAGGGCGAGTTCAGCGAGACGTAGTAGTCGATATGCGCCATGTTAGATCCTCTTTCTGAACGCCGTAGGCAGCAAGGTTGGGCTCTCCCTCGGCAAGGTTCCAACTGTTCGAAGGCGAACAGTTGGAACCTTGCCCGCTACTTAAAGGATGCGCCCCGGGGCGCTACCCCGGCGGGGTTTGGGGCAGAGCCCCACGCTTCCTAGTTGGCGGCATGCGTGCTGCGCGACAGCTCGATCTCGTTGAGCTGGATCGGCTCCTTGCGCAGCATGGCATCGACGTAGCTGCGCGCCGCCGCCTGGGCGCGGCTCTGGCGCATCGCCTGGATGATGTTGTCGCGGACATCCGCCAGGGGCGCGATGCCGGCCGGACGGGTGCCGATCAGCTTCAGCAGGTGCCAGCCATCCGGGGTGTGGACCGGCTCGCTGATGGCGCCGTCCTTGAGGCTGGCGACCGCCTCGCGCACTGCGGGTACCAGCTGATCTTCGCGCAGCCAACCGAGGTCGCCGCCGCGCTCGGCCGACAGCGGCTCGTCCGAGCGCTTGCGCGCGACGTCGGCGAAGTCGGCCTTCGGCTTCGTCACCTGGGCGCGGATGTCGCGTATCTTTGCGGCGGCGGTATCGTCCGTTTCCGGCGTGGCGCCCGGCGCCACGCGCGCGGCGATCTGCTCCAGGTGGTACTGGCGCGGCAGCATGAAACGCTGCCGGTTGCCCTCGTAGGCCGCCGTGACCTGGTCCTGCGACGGATAGGCGGGGTCGCCACGGGTCAGCGAGGTGACGTAGGCGGCGACGATCGCCGCGTCGCGCGCGTCGGCGATGCGGGCCTGGACATCGGGGTTCTGCTCGAAGCCAGTGGCGCGGGCCTCGGCCAGCAGCGACTGCTTGAGCAGCCGGTCGCGCACGAACTCGGCCAGAGCCGCCGGGTTGGATTGCAGCGTGTCGCGCACCGTCGGGTCCGCCTTGGCGACGAGGTCGCGGATATCGCCGGCGGTGAGCTTCATGTCGCCGCGCTGGGCGACGACAGCGCCTGCCCCTGGCGCCGCGCCGGGAGGCTCGCCGGCGGCGCCAAGCAGCAGCAGGAAGATCGCGGGGGCGCGTAGATACCGTCGCATATGTAAGGTCCTTGTTGTCCGCAGTTCACACGGTCCCGCGGACAGATAGACCCGATGCCCGGCGTTGTCGCCCCCGGCTGACCTTCTGGCTCAGCCGTTCGACAGCACGTGGATGACGCGGCTTGCCACCATGTCGCGTGTCTTGGCGCCGTAGGCGACCATGTGGGGCGCCGCGCCATGCGCCTTGAGCGCGTCCAGCGAGGCCCATTTCTCGATCACCACGAAGGTGTCCTCGCCCAGTTTCGTCTGCATCGGGCCCATGCCCTCGGCGTCGACGGCCGGGCCGTATTCGATGCAGCCTTCCTCGGCGTGCACGGCCGGGATGTTGGCGTGGAACGACTGCAGGATTTCGGCGCGCTTGCCGGGTTTGGCGGTGATGATGGCGAGAACATGGATCATGGCGGTTTCCTCGAGTGAACGAAGGCAGGGATAAAGCGGCGGTCAGGTCCAGGCAAGGTTCCAGGGATAGGGCGAGGTGCCCTGGAGCAGGCCGGTCAGGTTCTTCCGGTATGCGGTCTGGATGAAGAAGCGCCCGAGCAGGATGGTCGGCACGTCGGCCAGCGCCTCCTGGTGGATCGCGGTGACCAGGCGGCGGCGGTCGGGTTCGGTCGGCGCCGAGAGCCACTGGCGGCTCAACGCCTCGATGGTCTCGTTCGAATACGACCCGGCCCAGCCCTTGGCGCCGAGGCCGCGGACCACGGTGCTGATCGCGGGGTCCGCGATCGATGTGCCGATCCACCAGTTGTGGAACACCGACCAGCCGCCTTTCTCGATCGGGTCGGTGCGGCTGCGGCGGGTGACCAGGGTGTTCCAGTCCATCTCCTCCATTTCCACGTTCAGGCCGAGCTTCTTGAACAGGTCGAAGGTGACGTGGCCGAACGGTGCGATCGAGGCGACATCGGCCGGGTTGAGGATAACGATCTTCTCGCCGCCATAGCCGGCCGCCTTGATCGCCGTCCGCGCCGCGGCGAGGTCGCCGGTCATCAGCCCGGTGCCGAGCTCCTCGCCATAGGGCGTGCCGCAGGGAAACAGCGCGCGGCAACTTCGAAAAAGCTCCGGGTCGTTGCCGGTGACGGCGCGCATGTAGTCCTCCTGGTCGACCGCCATCTGGATGGCGCGCCGCATGCGCACGTTGTTGAACGGCGGATTGAGGTGGTTGAAGCGCATGGTGCCGAAGAAGCCGACCGGATTGAAGTTGTCCACCTTGACGTCTCGGCTACGGCGCAGCAGCGGCAGCAGGTCCGGCTGGACCTGCTCCCACCAGTCGATCTCGCCCTTCTGCAGCGCCGCCGAGGCGGTCGAGGGGTCGGGGATGATGCGCCACTCGATGCGGTCCATGTGCGCGACCTTGCCGCCCGAGGCCCAGTCCGGCGGTTCTTGGCGCGGCACGTAGTTTTCGAATTTGGCATAGGCGCCGGAGCTGCCGGAGACGAACTCGTCCTTGAGGAACCGGTAAGGGCCGGAGCCGGTCATCTCCTTGACCTGCTGCGCCGGATCGGTCCGGGCCAGGCGTTCGGGCATCATCACCGGCAGCATGCCGTTCGGCTTGCCAATCGCGTAGAGCAACAACGGAAATGGCGATTTGAGGGTGATGCGGATGGTCTGGTCGTCGGCGGTTCCGAACTGATCGACGAAAGCCGCCAGGGTCTGGCCGTAAACGTCGCGCGACGACCAGCGCGCCAGGCTGGCGGCGCAATCGCGGGCCAGCACCGGGGTGCCGTCATGGAAGCGCAGCCCGTTGCGCAGGCGGATCAGCCAGGTTCGGCCATCGTCGGAGATTGTGTGGCCGGCGGCCATCTGCGGTTGCGGCTGCTGGTTGTGGTCGATGCCGTACAGCGTGTCGAACACGTAGTAGCCGTGGGTGATCGAGACCTGGGTGGTGGTGAAGGACGGATCGAGGATCGACAGGTCGGCGGTCGGCACGAAGCGAAGCACCTTTCCGCGCCCCTGGCCAATCGCGAAGCGAGTAGGCACGGACGCCGCCGCAACCATGGAAGTAGCACCGCGCAACAGAGATCGGCGTCGCATCCGCTATCCTCCCGAAATCCGGTGCCGCTTGGCGCGGTCTCGGCTTGCTTGGAACCCTAGCAGATTCAGCCGGTCCGGCTACAGCGTCGAAGCCAGCCGAGCGCGCCGCCGGCGGCGGCGGTCGCGGTTGCGAAGCAGGCTTGCAGCAGATAGCCGCCGGTCGGGGCTTCCCAGTCCAGCATCTCGCCGGCGGCGAACACCCCCGGCAGGGCGCGGAGCATGAAACCCGGATCGAGCTCGGCGAGACGGATACCGCCGACGGTGGAGATCGCGCGCTCCAGCGATTGCGCGGCCGACAGCCTTATCGGCACCTGCTTGATCAGCGCGGCAAGGTCGGCAGGCGCGCGCGGCAGCAGGTTCGCGGTCGCTTCCCGCAGCAGGCCGATGGCGACGGGCGAGAGCGAGGCCGATTTGCGCAGCACGTTGCCGATGGTCTCGCGCTGGCGCGCCGCCGCCAGACGCTCGGTCAGCCTGGCGACGGGAATGTCGGGCCGCAGGTCCAATGACAGGGTGGCGGCGCCGTCGCGGAGGATCGCGTCGCGCAACAGGCTGGCGAGCGGATAGACCGCGCCGCCCTCGATGCCGTACTCGGACACCACAATATCGCCCCGCGATGCGCGGCCGTCGAAGCGCGGCGCCACGTTGTTCAGGACGTGGCCGGCGAACCGGGCGCGGAACAGCTCGGTCCAATGGTGGACGAACCCGCAATTGGCGGGCAGCAGCGGCGCGATCGCGATGCCGCGGGCGGCCAGGATGGCGGTCCAGGCGCCGTTCGCGCCGAGGCGGGGCCAGCTGGCACCGCCCAGTGCCAGGATGATGGCATCCGGCATGGTTTCGAGCGCGCCGGCCGGCGTGTCGAACCGCAGCGCGCCGTGCTCGGTCCAGCCCCGCCAGTCGGCGCGAAAGCGGAACTCGACACCCTGGCCGGCAAGCCGGCGCAGCCAGGCGCGCAGCAGCGGCGATGCCTTCATGGCGCGCGGAAACACCCGCAAGCTGCTGCCGACGAAGGTCGGCTGGTCCAGCGCCTCGGCCCACGCGCGCAACGCGTCCGGCGGAAATCCGGCGATCGCATCCGCGACCATCGGCGCCGCGTCGCCATAGCGCGGCAGGAACCGGGACAGCGGCTCGGAATGCGTGAGGTTGAGCCCTCCCCTGCCCGCCATCAGGAATTTCCGCCCCGCGCTCGGCATCCGGTCGTACACCGTGACGGCGCAGCCGGCGGCGCTCAGGCGCTCGGCCGCCATCAGCCCGGCCGGTCCGGCGCCAATCACGGCGACCGTGTGGCCAGCGACTGGGTAGCCAGGCATCAGGCTTTTTCGAAGTCGATCCGCTCGACCACCGGAAGGCCCTGCAGATACCGACGCAGGCAGTCCAGCGCCAGCTCGACCGCGCCCAGCCGAAGCCACTCGCGCCCGCCGACGATGCGCGCGCGGCGGAACGCGCCGCCCGTCGCGGTGGCGATGCCGACCCAGATGGTGCCGCCGAAATCGATCCGGTCGGTGCCGTGATCGACATCGATCAGCACCACCAGCGAGTGGCTGGCGCCGGCCTGCTCGCGCACCGCGCGCGCGAACGCCTCGGTCAGTTCCTGGCCGAGCGGCTCGTCGGCCGGCACGTGGCCCATGCCGATCGCGTCTTGCAGCTGGGCACGGTCACGCGCGACGATGCCGCGGCGGAACACGCCCTCGGCCGCCGGAAGATGCGCCAGGCGCGCGGCGATCTGGCCGCCGGTGAACGTCTCGGCGAGTGCCAGGGTGGAGTTGTCGCGTGAGAGCGCATCCAGCACGACGCCCTCCAGAGTCTCGTCATCCTCGCCCATGATAAAGTTGCCGAGCCTGTCGCGCACCGCCCGCTCGATCGGCGCCAGTTTTCGACCCACCTCCTCCATGTCGGCGCCACGGATGGTAATCTTGGTTTCGAGCTGCGGGTAATGGGCGCGAAAGCCGAGCTTCACGCCGCCCTCGGGCACCAGGTCCTCGAGGCCCGACAGCAGGCTATCGACATGCGACTCGCCCAACCCGTACGAATGAAACCGTTTCAGGTGGATCGAGGTCTGGATGCCGGCGCGGGCCAGCAGCCTTGGCACGATCTGCTCCTCCAGCATCCGGCGCAGCTCGCGCGGCACGCCGGGCGTGAAGAAGAACCGGGCGCGGCCGATGTCGAGCGAGAAGCCGCAGGCAGTGCCGATCGGGTTGTCGATGAACTCCGCCGTCGCCGGCAGCATTGCCTGCTTGACGTTGTTCTCCGGCATTTTTCGGGATCGGCGGGAGAAGAACTCCTCCATCTTCGCCAACCATTCCTCGTGCAGCACCAGCTCGACCCCGGCCGCCTGGGCCGCGACCTCCTGCGA